>DASWSY010000436.1:0-4322 GCA_036402415.1 Rhizobacter sp.
ACCACCGGCGACAACGTCATCGTGCCCGAGGGCTACACCGCCGACGTGATGTTCGCGGCCGGCGACGCTGTGCTGGCCGGTGCCGTGCCCTTCACCGGCACCTTCCTCGGCTCGGCCGACACCGAGAAGTTCGCCGGTGGCAACCACGACGGCATGCACTTCTACGCGCTGCCCGGCATCGACCCGAACCGCGGCGGCCTGCTCGCCATCAACCACGAGGCACCGGACGTGCGCATCCTCTTCGCGGGCGGCACCGTTCCCGCCGCGCCGACGGCTGAAGACCGCCGCATCCTGCTGTCGTCGGTGGGTGTGACGGTGGTCGAGGTGGAAGTGGTCAACGGCACCTGGCGCGTGAAGCCCGACTCGACCTACAACCGCCGCTACACCGGCAACACCGTGTTCAACGTCAACGGCCCCGCCGCGGCGGCGGTCGGCGCGACCGTGGTGGGCACGCTCAACAACTGCGCGAGCGGCACCACCCCCTGGGGCACCTACCTCACCTGCGAAGAGACCACCGACAACTACCTCGACCCCTCGCAGCCCGAGGAAGGTTATGGCTGGGTGGTCGAGATCGATCCGCGCGGCGAGCTCACGGGCCTGCCGACCAAGCGCACCGCGCTCGGCCGCTTCGACCACGAGAACACCGCCTACATGCTGAACGCGGCCAACGACCTGGCCATCTACATGGGCGACGACGGCACGCCGGGCTGCATCTACAAGTTCGTGTGCAGCGGCAAGTACAACCCGGCCAACCGCGCCGCCAACGCCAACCTGCTCGACAGCGGCACGCTCTACGCCGCGCGCTTCAACGCCGACGGCACCGGCCAATGGATCGCCCTCGTGCAGGGCCAGAACGGCCTCGTCGCCGGTGCCACCGACCCGGGCAACGTGTCGCAGGGCCCGCAGACGCCGGTCACCATCGACTTCAACACGCAGGCCGACGTGCTCATCCACACCAAGGCGGCCGCGCGTGTGGCCGGCGCCACGCTGATGGACCGCCCGGAGTGGATCACCGTCGCCCCCGACAACAAGATCTACGTCACGCTCACCAACAACGGCAGCCGCCAGGTGACCGACGCCGCCAACCCGCGTGCGACCAACCCGCATGGCCACATCGTCAAGTGGACGGAAGACGGCAACTCGCCGCTGGCCACCACCTTCCGCTGGGAGGTGTTCATGCTCGGCGGCGACCAGCGCCTGACCGCGGCCAACCAGAAGGGCAACATCTCCGGCGACACCTTCTCCAGCCCCGACGGCATCTGCGTCGACCCGCAGGGCCGCCTGTGGGTGCAGACCGACGCCGGCACCGGCAGCAGCATCACCAACACCTTCGGCAACAACGCGATGTACCACGTGGACCAGGCCACGAAGCAGTCGACGCGTTTCCTGGTGGGCCCCGATGGCTGCGAGATCACCGGCCTCACCTACACGCCCGACCTGAAGACCTTCTTCATCAACATCCAGCACCCGAACGGCACCTGGCCGTCGAACGTGCAGGGCAACACGCTGCCTCCGCGCTCGGCCACCATCGTCGTGCGCCGCACTGACGGGCGGCCCGTGGGGGCCTGAGCCTCACCGGCGCCTGAAAGCAAAAAGCCCTGGCCGTGAAGCCAGGGCTCTTTTTTGCGGGATCCGCCGGTGCGTCAGACGTCGATCTCGTCGAGTTCGCGGTAGACGTCGCGCATCCACATCTTCAGGCGTTGCCGCTCCATCAGGCCGAGGCCGTTGGGGCCTTCGCTTTCCTGCGGCGTCTTGGCCTTCCAGAAGCTGCTGCTGGTGGCGTCGATCTTGTTGATGACGGTGTCGTGCAGCTTGCGCAGGGTCACGACCTGCGCGCCGAGCGACATCGCGCGCGACTGTTCACCCGACTGTTCGAGCACGCTGAAGTCGCTGCCGCGCACGTGGTTGCGCACGAGCACGTACTTGAGCGCGGGGCCGAAGCGGTCGAGCAGGCGCTTGAGCAGGTCGACCGAATCCTTGCCGGTGTCCATCACGTGCCAGTAGTGGATGGACGAGCCCATCTCGTCGAGCAGGTTGAGCACGCCCGAGTCGTCCATCCACTTGACCAGCGGCTCGTGCGTCTGCGCCGCCAGGTCGACGAGGATGCGCCGCTGCGGCTGGTCGACGGTGGCTTCGACGATGGCGTCGAGCGCCTCGTAGCGGTCGACCACCACCGGCGATGCGTAGCCGGCGTAGAAACGCATCAGCGCGCCGTGCGAACGGTCGGTGTCGAAGCCCAGGAAGGGCAGTTGCTTGTCGATCATGTACTGCGCCAGCACGCGCGCCAGCAGCGATTTGCCGACGCCGCCTTTTTCACCACCGATGAAGTGGATATTGCTCATCGAATCGATCTCCGTGGGGGCCTGTACCGGCGCGAGTATCACCGCATTTGCAGCAGGGTCGGCCCCCGCGTCATCGGGCGGTCACGTGCGCGGCCTAGCGTGCACGACCAGGGAACCGAGCCCGGCTCGAGAGAACTAAACGCATGAGAGCGTTCGGCCGCGGGCTTCCCGCGGCCTTTTTTTGGCGGCTCGATCCGGCGCGGTAGATTCCGCGGCATGGCCGAGCGCACTCCCACCGACGAACGCATCATGACCTCGGAGGTCTTCGCGCGCAGCAGCGCGCGCGAGCCCCGTGCCGACCTCGGCCGCGTGATGGAGCCGGCACGCGAGTTGCCGGTCTACCGGCGCTGCCAGGTGCTGGTGGTCGGTGGCGGGCCCTCGGGCACGGCGGCTGCGGCGTGTGCCGCCCGGCAGGGTGCCGACGTGGTGCTGCTGGAGCGCTACAACCACCTGGGCGGGCTTTCGACCGGCGGCCTCGTGATCTGGATCGACCGCATGACCGACTGGGCCGGCGTGCCCGTGATCCGTGGCTTTGCCGAGGAACTCCTCGACCGCCTGCCCGCCGACGCGGTGGCCGGGCCGCTGCGCGAGGAATGGGGGTCGGCCGATGCCGCCTGCGCCGCCCACTGGGCGCCGCGCACGGCCGCCTTCCACGGCATCGTCACGTGGTCGCCCACGCTCGACCCCGAGCGGCTCAAGGGTGCGTCGCAGGAACTGCTGGTCGAGCGCGGCGTGAAGCTCGTCTACCACGCCTGGGCGGCCGAGCCGCTGGTGCACGCAAACCGCGTGCGCGGCGTGAGCTTCGAGAGCAAGGAAGGCCGCATGGCCCTGCTCGCCGACGTGGTGGTCGACGCCACCGGCGATGGCGACCTCTTCGCGCGTGCCGGCGCGAGCTTCGACAGCGACATCGACGCCGAGGACATCCACCACTGCATGAACACCGCCTGGCTTTTCGGTGGCGTGGACATGAAGCGATGGATCGCGTTTCGCACCGGCGAGCCGGAGCGCTATGCGGCCTTCATGCAGGGCGGGCGCGAGGCCTGCGGGCTCTTCGACAAACCCTTCGTCTCATGGCGCGACGACATCGCGCTCTTCCTCGGGCCGCGCCAGTCGGGCTACTCGGCGCTCGACGTCGACGACCTCACGGCCGTGGAGGTGCGCTCGCGCCGCGCGATGGAGCAGCACCTGCGGTACTACCGCGCGCATGCGCCGGGCTTCGAGAACGCCTATGCGCTGCAGAGCGCCCCGCAGATCGGCGTGCGGCATGCGCGCCGGCTGAAGGGCGTGGGCAGCGTGCTGCGCTCGCAGTGGCCGGCGGGCACGGCGCTGGCCGACGAGATCGGCCTCTCGCCGTCGGTGTCGCCCAAGTTCCCGAGCATCTCGATTCCATATGGCGCGCTGGTGCCGCAGGTGCTCGATGGGCTGCTCGCCTGTGGCCGCCACGTGTCCTGCGACCCGGCCTCGCACGGCTTCATGCGCGAGATCCCGCAGTGCTGGGTCACGGGCCAGGCCGCCGGGGTGGCGGCGGCGCTGGCGGCGCAGCAGGGTGTGGCGCCGCGGCAGGTGGCGGTGCCTGACCTGCAACGCGCCTTGCTGGCGCAGGGCGTGGTGCTGCGTGCTCAGTGAGTCGCCAGCAGCGACTTGAAGGTGTCTTTCGAGGCGGGCGTCAGGTCGGAGGTCTGCTCGGGCCCCGGGAACTGGCGCGTGCCCACGTCGGCCACGTAGCGCTTGGCGGCGGCCACGATGTCCTGCGCCACGTTGAGGTAGCGACGCGTGTGGCGCGGCTGGAAGTCGGTGTAGAGGCCGAACAGGTCGTGGAAGACCTGGATCTCGCCGTCGCAACGTGGCCCTGAGCCGATGCCGATGGTCGGGATGGTGAGGCGCTTGGACACCTCTTCCGCCACCGTGTCCGGCACGAGCTCCAGCACCACCGCAAACGCGCCAGCCTCCTGCAGGGCCAGCGCATCGGCCAACAGTGTC
>DASWSY010000437.1:0-10101 GCA_036402415.1 Rhizobacter sp.
AGGGGGCGGGCCGCCTGGCGACGGCCACCGCCTTGGGCGGGGCGGCCGCTTCGGCGGCGGGCCGCGGCGTGGCGGCGGGCTCGGGCTGCGACGTCTGTCGCGGCGAGCGGCTGTAAAGGGGCGCCTTTCTCATGCCTGCCACCTCCTGCGGGGGGCGTTCGCGAGGAACTGCCGGAAACCAAACACCAGCACCGCTGCGCACGACCGCATCGGCGACATGCACACCGTATCACGCCAGAAGCTTCCGTGCATGCCCAGGGCATCATCGGGGCATGCGCTGGATCGACACCCACTGCCACCTCGACGCGACTGAATTCACGCCCGACCGCGACGCCGTGGTCACCCGGGCGCGCGCGGCCGGCGTGGTGCAGCAGGTGCTGCCGGCGGTGGCGGTGTCGAACTTCGTGGCGGTGCGCGAGCTCGCGCACCGCCACGGCCTCGCCTATGCGCTGGGCATCCACCCGCTGTGCGTGAACGATGCCGCGCAATCCGACCTCGCCGCCTTGCGTGATGCGCTGCACCAGCACCGCGACGACCCCCGCCTGGTGGCCGTGGGCGAGATCGGCCTCGACCATTTCGTGCCGGGGCTCGACCAGCCCAAAGCCCAGCATTTCTATCTGGAACAGCTCAAGCTCGCGCACGCCGCCGGCCTGCCGGTGCTGCTGCACGTGCGCCGCTCCGCCGACGCCTTGCTCAAGCACCTGCGCCGCATTCCGGTGCGTGGCATCGCGCACGCCTTCAACGGCAGCGAGCAGCAGGCGCAGGTCTTCATCGACCTCGGCTTCAAGCTCGGGTTCGGCGGCGCGATGACCTTCGACCGGGCGCTGCAGATCCGTCGCCTGGCCGCGCAGGTGCCCGACGATTGCATCGTGCTGGAGACCGATTCGCCCGACATCCCGCCGCACTGGCTCTACAAGACCGCGGACGAGCGCGAGGCAGGGGCGGGCTCGCGCAACGAGCCGGCCCAGTTGCCTCGCATTGCGCAGACGCTGGTCGAGCTGCGCGGCTGGACGCTCGACCAGGCGGCCGACATCACGTGGCGCAACGCGCAGGCCGCGCTGCCCCGGCTGGCCGCTCTGGCAGACTGACGCCCCCATGCCCCTTGCCGCCTCGATCTGCCCGCCCGACCTCCTGCGCGGCCTGCCCCCCGTCATCGGCCCCCGCACCCGCCTCGTCGTGCTGGGCAGCTTTCCGAGTGCGGCCTCGCTGCAGGCCGGCGAGTACTACGCCCACCCGCGCAACCAGTTCTGGCCGCTGCTGTCGGCGCTGTGGGATCTGGACCTGCGTGCACTTGCGTATCCCCTGCGCCTGCAGGAGGTGCTGCGGCGCGGCCTGGGCATCTGGGATGTCTACGCCCACTGCCGCCGCGAGGGCAGCCTCGACAGCGCGATCCGCGATGCGCAGTTCAACGACTTCGATGGGCTGAGGCAAATTGCCCCCGCGCTCGAGGCCGTTGCGCACAACGGCGGCGAATCCGCGCGGGCGACGCGCTTCACGGCCTCGCTCGGTGTCGCGGTGTGGCGCCTGCCGTCGACCAGCCCGGCCAACGCATCCTGGCGCTTCGAGCGCAAGCTCGCGGCATGGCGCGAGGCCTTCTCGGCGCACGGCGTGGCATGAAGGCAGCGCGTAAGACCGACATGGCCCCGGCCACGCTGTCCGAATTCGAGGGCGTGCGCTACCTGCACCTCGGCACGCCCTGGGTGCAGGGCGCGATGCGCGTGCGCAAGCCCAACGCCCTGGAGCTCGAATACGTGCAGCGCATGATGGTGTGGCTGCTGTTTCGCAACCCGGCCCAGGTGAGCAAGGCGCATGCCGTGCAGCTCGGCCTGGGCGCGGGCTCGATCACGCGTTTCTGCCATCGCAACCTGCGCATGAAGACCACGGCGGTCGAGCTCAACCCGACGGTCATCACCGCCTGCAGGATGTGGTTCCACCTGCCGGCCGACGACGCCCGGCTCACCGTGCTCAACATGGATGCAGCCGACTACGTGGCCGACCCGGCGCACATCGGCAGCGCCGACGTGCTCAACGTCGACCTCTACGACCACGATGCCGCCAGCCCCGTGCTCGACGACCAGGCCTTCTACGACGCCTGCCACCGACTGCTGGCCGACGAGGGCGTGATGACCGTCAACCTCTTCGGCCGCGATGCGAGCTTCGAGCGCAGCGCCGCGCGCATTGCCCAGGCCTTCGGCCCGGAGTCGGTGCGCAGCCTGCGGCCCACGAAGGAGGGCAACACCATCGTCGTGGGCCTGAAGGGCATGGCCATGCCCGACCGCGACGTGCTTGCTGCACGGGCGGAAACCATTGAAACTCGGACCGCATTGCCGGCCCGCAAATGGCTGCGCATGATTCGCGCATTGCCTGGCCCCGCCCAGGCCGACGAGACGACATGAGCACTGCTTCTTCCACGCCAGCCTCTGCATCGGCTTCCGCCAAGCCGGCGAAACCTGCCAAGCCCGTGTCGCACCCGGCCGGGCGGCTCGACTGGCGGCGTCTGCTGCGCTGGCTGCACGAAGACGGGCTCATCAGTTCGGCCATGCACGAGCAGACCGCGCAGCGCTTTGCCGCGGGCGACAGCGTGCAGCACCCGCTGGTGCGTCTGGCCAACGCTCAGTTGCTGCACGCCAAGAACGGCAAGCCGCTCGATCTCGACCTTCTCACCGAGTGGCTGGCCGGCCACATCGGCATCCCGTACCTGCGCATCGACCCGCTCAAGGTCGACGTGGGGCGCGTGGCCGACGTGATGTCGATCACCTACGCCGAGCGGCGCCGCGCGCTGCCCTTGCAGTTCGGCCTGAACGAAGTGACGGTCGCGACCAGCGAGCCCTTCGACCTGGCCTGGGTGCCCGAGATCGAGGCGCACACCAAGAAGACGCTGCGGCTGGTGCTGGCCAACCCGCTCGACATCGCCAAGTTCACCACCGAGTTCTACACGCTGCAGCGCTCGGTGCGTGCGGCCATCAAGACGGGCGAGCAGTCGGCGCAGGCGAGCTTCGAGCAGCTGGTGGAGCTGGGCAAGACCAACAAGCAGCTCGATGCAAACGACCAGGGCGTGGTCCAGGTGGTCGACTGGTTGTGGCAATACGCCTTCGACCAGCGTGCGAGCGACATCCACCTCGAGCCGCGCCGCGAGTTGTCGGTGATCCGCTTCCGCATCGACGGCGTGATGCACACCGTCTACCAGTTGCCGCCCGGCGTGATGAACGCGATGACGGCGCGCATCAAGTTGCTCGGCCGCATGGACGTGGTGGAGAAGCGCCGCCCCCTCGACGGCCGCATCAAGACCCGCAACCCGCAGGGCGACGAAGTGGAAATGCGCCTTTCGACCATTCCGACCGCCTTCGGCGAGAAGATGGTCATGCGCATCTTCGACCCCGACACCACGGTGAAGAACCTCGACGCGCTCGGCTTTGGTGCGCACGATGCACAACGCTGGGAAAGCCTCGTGGCGCGACCGCACGGCATCATCCTCGTGACCGGGCCCACCGGCTCGGGCAAGACCACCACGCTCTATTCCACGCTGCGGCGCCTGGCCACCGACGAGGTCAACGTCTGCACCGTCGAAGACCCGATCGAAATGATCCAGCCGGCCTTCAACCAGACCCAGGTGCAGCCGGCCATCGACCTCAACTTCGCTGAGGGCCTGCGCGCGCTGATGCGCCAGGACCCGGACATCATCATGGTCGGCGAAATACGCGACCTCGAAACCGCCGAGATGGCGATCCAGGCCGCGCTCACCGGCCACCTCGTCTTCAGCACGCTGCACACCAACGACTCGGCCTCGGCCATCACGCGCCTCACCGACCTCGGCGTGCCGCCCTACCTCATCAGCGCCACTGTGATCGGCGTGCTGGCGCAGCGTCTCGTGCGCACCCTGTGCACGAGCTGCAAGCAGCCCGACCCGGGCACCACCGCCGACACCATCGACGAGGTCATCAAGCCCTGGCGCATCAACGGCCGCGTGGCCGCGTACAAGGCGGTGGGCTGCCTCGAATGCCGCATGACCGGCTACCGCGGCCGTGCCGGCCTATATGAGCTGCTCAGCGTGAGCGAGGCGGCGAGCGCCTGCATCCACCCGCAACCCGACATCGCCAGGCTGCGCAAGCAGTCGCTGAGCGAAGGCCTGCGGCCCCTGCGCCTGGCCGGTGCGATGAAGGTGGCCGAAGGCCTCACGACGATCGAAGAAGTGCTGCGTTCCACACCCGTGTGGGAGGTGTGATCCAGCGGCGTTCCACAGAGCAAGACGCAGGGGCCGGTACGTGTAAACCACACACGGCCCCCTAGGTGCCGCTGCCTAGAATCCTGCGATTCGGTACTGCGAGGAGCGGGTGGTGAAGATCAAGAGTGAAAAAGACTTCTGGTCCGGGATCATGTTCCTGGTCGTCGGCATCGTCTTCGCAGTCGGTGCCACCAACTACAGCATGGGCACCTCCGCACGTCCGGGCCCGGGCTACTTCCCGCTGATCCTCAGCGTCATCCTCGCGATCCTCGGCGCGATCGTGATGTTCAAGTCGCTCACGATCGAAACCGAAGGCGGCGACAAGATCGGCAGCATCGCGTGGCGCCCGCTGCTGGTGGTGGTCGGGTCGATCGCGATCTTCGCCATCCTGCTGCCGCGCCTGGGCATGTTCATCACCATCCCGGTGCTCATCGTTGCGGTCAGCTTCGCGGGTGACGAGTTCAAGTGGAAGGGCGTGCTCATCGCCGCCGCCGTCCTCACGGTCTTCTCGTGGCTGGTGTTCGTGAAGGGCCTGGGCCTGACGATCCCCGTGTTGCCCAACTTCATCGCCAACTGAGAGAGACTTAAATGACAGAACTTCTCAGCAATCTGGCGCTAGGTTTCGGCGTCGCCTTCACTTTCCAGAACCTGCTCTACGCATTGGGCGGTTGCCTGCTAGGCACGCTGGTCGGCGTGTTGCCCGGCCTCGGCCCGGTGGCCACCATCGCGATGCTGCTGCCGTCGATCTACGGCCTCGACCCGACTCCGGCGCTCATCATGCTGGCCGGCATCTACTACGGCTCTCAGTACGGCGGCTCCACCACCGCCATCCTCATCAACGTGCCGGGCGAGTCGGCGTCGGTCGTGACCGCGATCGACGGCTACCAGATGGCCCGCCAGGGTCGTGCGGGTGCGGCCCTCGCCGCGGCCGGCCTCGGGTCCTTCTTTGCCGGCTGCGTGGGCACGATCGTCATCGCTGCCTTCGCGCCGCCGCTGACTGAGCTGGCCTTCAAGTTCGGCCCGCAGGAATACTTCTCGCTGATGGTGCTGGGCCTGATCGGCGCCGTGGTGCTCGCCTCGGGCTCTCTGCTCAAGGCCATCGCGATGATCATCCTCGGCCTCACGCTCGCCCAGATCAACACCGACGTGATCTCCGGCACCGCCCGCTACAGCTTCGACATCCCGGAGCTCACCGACGGCATCGGCTTCGTCGTGATCGCCATGGGCGTGTTCGGCTTCGGCGAGATCATCGCCAACCTCGGACAGCCGGCCGAGAAGCGCGAAGTGTTCACGAAGGACGTGAAGGGCCTGTGGCCCACGAAGCAGGACTTCAAGGAAGCCGCCCCCGCCGTGCTGCGCGGCACCGCGCTCGGCTCCATCCTCGGCGTGCTGCCGGGCGGCGGTGCGCTGCTGTCGTCGTTCGCGGCGTACACGATGGAGAAGAAGCTCGCCGGTCCCAACGGTCGCTTCGGCAAGGGCGACATCCGCGGCGTGGCGGGCCCCGAGTCGGCCAACAATGCCGGCGCGCAGACCTCCTTCATCCCGATGCTCACGCTCGGCATCCCGCCCAACGCGGTGATGGCGCTGATGGTGGGCGCGATGACCATCAAGGGCATCCAGCCCGGGCCGCAGGTGATGACGAGCAACCCAGAACTCTTCTGGGGCCTGATCGCCTCGATGTGGATCGGCAACCTGATGCTCGTGATCCTGAACCTGCCGCTGATCGGCATCTGGATCAAGCTGCTCACCGTGCCGTATCGCTTCCTGTTCCCGGCGATCACGCTCTTCTGCTGCATCGGTGTGTACACCCTCAACAACAACAACTGGGACGTGTACATGACCGCCATCTTCGCGGTGGTCGGCTACCTGTTCTACAAGCTCGGCTGCGAAGGCGCGCCGCTGCTGCTGGGCTTCATCCTCGGGCCGATGATGGAAGAGAACCTGCGGCGCGCGCTGCTGCTCTCGCGCGGCGACTGGTCGACCTTCATCGTGCGCCCCTTGTCGGCCGGCCTGCTGATCGCGGCGGTGCTGATGATCGTCATCGTGATGCTGCCCTCGATCAAGAAGAAGCGCGAAGAGGCCTTCGTCGAAGACTGAGCCTCCACGCCAGCCTGACCCACAAGCCGCCTTCCAGGGCGGCTTGTTTCTTTGGCGGCTGCAGGTGGCCGTGAATCCGACTACCCTTCGGCCTGCACCACGCGAGGACCTTCCATGAGCACACACGCCTTCGACTGGAACAGCGGCTACCCCACGCAACGCCTGCCGATCTTCGGGCGCAACGTGGTGTCGACCTCGCACCCGCTCGCGGCCCAGGCCGGGCTGCGCATGATGATGAAAGGCGGCAATGCGGTCGACGCCGCCATCGCGGCGGCCGCGGCCATGACGATCGTCGAGCCGGTGAGCAACGGGCTCGGGTCCGATGCCTTCTGCATCCTCTGGGACGGGCAGCAGCTCCACGGCCTCAACGCCTCGGGGCGCGCGCCGCAGGCGTGGACGCGTGCCTATTTCAAGAGCAAGTACGGTGACCACGCCAAGAGCCCGCCGCAGCGTGGCTGGGACAGCGTGACCGTGCCCGGCGCGGTGGCGGGCTGGGTGGCCCTGAGCGAGCGTTTCGGCAAGCTGCCTTTCGCCGACCTGCTCGAGCCGGCCATCGAGATCGCCGAACGCGGCTACGCGGTGCCGGTGGTCGTGCAGCAGAAGTGGGCGGCGGCGGTGCCGCTGCTGAACGAACTGCCGGGCTTCGCGCAGGCCTTCATGCCCAAGGGGCGTGCGCCCGAGGTCGGCGAGCTCTTCCGCTTCCCGGGCGCCGCGAGGTCCTTGCGCCTCATCGGTGCCACAAAGGGCGCGGCCTACTACGGCGGCGAGATTGCCGAAGCGGCGGCGCGCCACGCACAGGCGCACGGCGGCGCGATCACGGCGGCCGACTTCGCCGCCTACCGCCCCGAATGGGTCGCGCCCATTGCCAAGACCTACGGCAGCCACACGCTGCACGAGATCCCGCCCAACGGGCAAGGCATCGCGGCATTGATCGCGCTGGGCATCCTGTCGCACTTCGAGCTGGCCTCGCTGAAGGTCGACAGCGTGGAGTCGCAGCACCTGCAGATCGAGGCGATGAAGCTCGCCTTCGCCGACGTGTACCGGTACGTCGCCGAGCCGGCGAACATGGAGGTGACGGCCGAGCAGATGCTCGACGATGCCTACCTCGCGGCTCGCGCCAAGCTCATCGACCCGAAGCGTGCGCAGGATTTCGGCGCGGGCAATCCGGTGAAGGGCGGCACCATCTACCTCACCGCGGCCGACGAGCGCGGCATGATGGTCAGCTTCATCCAGAGCAACTACCAGGGCTTCGGCTCGGGCGTGGTGGTGCCGGAGTACGGCCTGTCGATGCAGAACCGCGGCCACGCCTTCAGCCTCGAGGCAAAAAGCGCCAACGTGGTGGCACCGGGCAAGCGGCCCTTCCACACCATCATCCCGGCCTTCCTCACGAAGGAAGGCAAGCCGGTGATGAGCTTCGGCGTCATGGGCGCCAACATGCAGCCGCAGGGCCACATGCAGACCCTGGTGCGCATGCTCGACTACGGCCAGCACCCGCAGGCGGCTTGCGACGCGCCGCGCTGGCGCTTCAACGCGGGGCTCGAGATCAACGTCGAAGCCGCGATGAACCCGGCCACCGTGCAGGGCCTGGCCGACCGTGGCCACCAGATGGAGGTCATCAACGACTCCTACCAGGATTTCGGCGCCGGCCAGTTCATCTGGCGCCTGGGCGATCCGGCCGTGGAGGGCTACGTCGCGGCGAGCGACCCGCGCCGTGACGGGCAGGCGGTGGTCTTCTGAGCATGTCGTCGACGGCCGCCGCGGCGCAGCCGGCGCACCGCGCCCTGTGGCCTGGCTTTGCGTTCGCCATGCTGGGGGCGGTGGCCTTCTCGGGCAAGGCGATCATCGTCAAGCTCGCCTACCGGCATGGGGTGGATGCGGTCACGCTCATCATGTACCGCATGCTGTTCGCGCTGCCGATGTTCCTCGCGCTGTCGTGGTGGGCCGGGCGCGGCAAGGCGCCGCTCACGCGCCGCGACTGGCTGGCCGTCACGGGCCTCGGCTTCAGCGGCTACTACCTCGCGAGCTTTCTCGACTTTGCCGGCCTGCAGTACATCAGTGCGAGCCTGGAGCGGCTGATCCTGTACCTGAACCCGACGCTGGTGCTCTTCCTCGGCGTGCTGCTCTTCAAGCAGAAGGTGACGAAGCGGCAACTCGTGTCGCTCGCCGTCAGCTACTGCGGCGTGCTGCTGGTGTTCGGCCACGAGGTCACACTTGCCGGCAGCCACGTGGCGCTCGGCGCGGCGCTGGTCTTCGGCAGCATGGTGAGCTATGCGCTCTACCTCGTGTACAGCGGCGAGGAGGTGAAGCGCCTGGGCGCGCTGCGGCTCACCGGCATCGCCACCTCGATCGCCTGCGTGCTGTGCATCGCGCAGTTCTTCCTGCTGCGGCCGGTGAGCGCGATGGCGGTGGCGCCCGAGGTGATCTGGCTCAGCGTGCTCAACGCGGTGGCCTGCACCTTCTGTCCGGTGCTGCTCGTCATGCTGGCCATCGAGCGCATCGGTGCCTCGATGACCACGCAGGTGGGCATGTTCGGGCCGCTGTCGACCATCCTGATGGGCGTGGTGATCCTCGGTGAGCCGTTCACGGCCTGGATCGCCGCCGGCACGGTTCTGGTTCTCGCGGGCATCTGGTTGCTCGCCAAATGGAGGTAGTTCATGGATCTCGGTATCGCAGGCAAGTGGGCGCTGGTGTGTGCGGCCAGCAAGGGGCTCGGCAAGGGCTGCGCGCAGGCGCTGGTGAAGGAGGGCGTGAATGTCGTCATCACCGCGCGTGGCGCCGAGGCACTCGAAGCGACCGCAGATGAGCTGCGTGCGTTGAAGGGTGGCGAAGTGCGTGCGGTCGCCGGCGACATCACCACGCCCGAAGGCCGGGCTGCGGCGCTGGCGGCGTGCCCGCAGGTCGACATCCTCGTCAACAACGCCGGCGGGCCGCCGCCGGGCGACTTCCGCGACTGGGACCGCGAGGCCTGGATCAAGGCGCTCGACGCCAACATGCTCACGCCCATCGAGCTGATGAAGGCAGTGGTCGACCCGATGATGTCGCGCGGCTTCGGTCGCATCGTCAACATCACCTCGGCGGCGGTGAAGGCGCCGATCGACATCCTCGGTTTGTCGAACGGTGCGCGCTCGGGTCTCACGGGCTTCACGGCGGGGCTTGCTCGCAAGACGGTGGCCAAGGGCGTGACGATCAACGGGCTGCTCCCTGGCCCATTCGACACCGACCGGCTGCGCGTCACGATGGAAGGCGCGGCCAAGGCCGGTGGCGTGAGCGTCGACGCGATCGCGGACCAGCGGCGCAAGCAGAACCCTTCCGGCCGCTTCGGTACGCCGGAGGAATTCGGCGCGATGTGCGCCTTCCTCTGCAGCGTGCATGCCGGGTTCATCACGGGGCAGAACATCCTGATGGATGGGGGGGCTTACCCCGGTACGTTTTAGGTCGGAGCTCGTGCGCTCGTGGGAGCGGCGCATCGGCCACTGGGTGAGGGGCTCCGTTCATGTCCCTCCTTGGTGGACGCTCCCGCGTCCACCAATTCCTTCCTTCACTTCACTACGCCCCTCACCCCGTGGCCGATGCGCGATGCGCACTGCACATCGGGAGAGTCGTGTTTCCAGAGGCCGTGCCGGCACGCTGGGCTGGGGTGTCGCACGGAGCGAAGTAAAGGAGGAGAAAGAGATCGCAGCAGCGATCTCTTTCGGGGGACATGAGCGGAGTGCGACACCCCAGCTCAGCGTGCTAGCTCCGACTCAGCGCCGAGAGTTCACCACGATCCCCGCCCCGATCAG
>DASWSY010000438.1:0-3206 GCA_036402415.1 Rhizobacter sp.
TCGCGCACCGCCTGGTGCACCATCGCGAACAGTTCTTCGACGCGCGGCTCGATCACGGCGGCCAGCGCCTGGCGCGACAGGGCGCGCGGTCCGCGGTCGCCCAGGCCCGGCACTTCGAGCTGCTCGCTCGGGTCGGCGAGCAGCTGCTTGGCGACGCCGTACTCCACCTTGATCTCTTCCGCGTCTTTTGTCGGCGTGCGCAGCGCCATTGCGATGTCGCTCGTGATCAGGTCGCCCGCGATCGGGATCACCGCGGTGTGGCGGATCGCCCCGTCGGTGAAGATCGCCACGTCGGTCGTGCCGGCACCGATGTCGACGATGGCGACACCCAGGTCCTTCTCGTCCTCGGTCAGCACCGCATGGCTGCTCGCACTCGGGTTGAGCACGAGCTGGTCCACTTCCAGGCCGCAGCGGCGCACGCACTTCACGATGTTCTCGGCCGCGCTCTGCGCGCCGGTCACGATGTGCACCTTCACCTCGAGCCGGCCACCGCTCATGCCGATCGGCTCCTTGACCTCGTGGCCGTCGATCACGAACTCCTGCGGCTCGACCAGGAGCAGGCGCTGGTCGTTCGGGATGTTGATCGCCTTGGCCGTCTCGACCACACGCGTCACGTCGACCGGCGTCACTTCCTTGTCGCGCACGATCACCATGCCGGTCGAGTTCTGCCCGCGGATGTGGCTGCCGGTGATGCCGGTGTAGACGCGCGTGATCTTGCAGTCGGCCATCATCTCGGCCTCTTTCAGGGCCTGCTGGATGCTCTGCACCGTGGCGTCGATGTTGACCACCACGCCGCGCTTCAGGCCGTGCGCGGCCGCGATGCCCAGGCCGGCCACACGCAGTTCGCCATCGGGCAGCACCTCGGCCACCACCGCCATCACCTTCGCGGTGCCGATGTCCAGGCCGACGACCAGGTCCTTGTATTCCTTGGGCATTAGTTCCTCCTGCCAGGTGCAGGCGTCACCGTGGTGGTGGTGATTCCCTTGAGCCGCACGGCATAACCTTCGTTGTGTCGCAGGTCGGCGTAGACCAGCGGCCGCTGGTAGCGCTCGATCACCTGCGTGACGGTGGCCACGAAGCGAACGCTCCGTGCCACCAGTTCGTCCTGCGTTCCCCGGCCGAGCTCGATCTCGGCGCCGGTGTCGAACTCGGCGCGCCACGAGCCGCGGCCACTCATCGAGAGCGACTCGATGTGCATCTCCATCGGCTGGAACACCGGCACCAGCCGGTGGTACATCGCCAGCACCTCGGCCGAGCTGCCATCGGGCCCCTGCAGCGTAGGCAGGGCCTCGTCTTCCACGTCGCCCAGATTGGCCTGGAACACCTCGCCCTGCTGGTTGACGAGCTGGTCGTCGCCGTCCTTCACGGCCCAGTACGCCACTGCGTGGTGCTCTTCCAGCAGCACGCGAAGGCGGTTCGGCCACACCCGCTGCACGATGGCCTGGCGCACCCAGGGCACCGCCTCGAAGGCCTGCTTGCCGCGCGCAAGATCGAGCGTGAAGTAGTTGCCCGCGAGCTGCGGCAGCGCATTGGCGCGGATGGTCGACACGCTGTTGCGCGTGACCTCGCCTTCCACCTTCACCGACTTGATGTTGAACACCGGCTGGCGGATGAGCCACATGAGCGCCAGCGCCGCCATCAGCACGCTGCCCACGACGAAGAGCATCGAGGCAGTGATGTTGACCAGGCGCACCTCGCCCGGCAACTCGACGGCGGCCGGGTTGAAGCGAGGCGTGGCGGCGTGGGCGCGCATCGTGTCAGGTGGTCTTGCTGCTGTCGAGGGCAGCGTTGGCGATCAGGTGCAGGCAGAGCTGCTCGTACGGCATGCCGTTCGCGGCGGCCGACTTGGGCACCAGCGAATGCGAGGTCATGCCCGGCGAGGTGTTCATCTCCAGCAGGAAGGGCTTGCGGTCGCTCTTCCTGATCATCAGGTCGGCGCGGCCCCAGCCGCGGCAGTTCAGAGTGCGGTAGGCCTCGACGACGATGCGCTGGATCTCGCGCTCCTCGGCTTCGGGCAGGCCGCTCGGCACGTGGTACTGCACGACGTCGGTGAAGTACTTGTTCTGGTAGTCGTAGGCGCCCTCGGGCGCGGCGATGCGCACCACCGGCAAGGCCACGGCGCTGGCGCCCTGGCCCAGCACCGGGCAGGTGACTTCCTCGCCCTCGATGAACTCCTCGCAGAGCACCTCGTGGTCGTACCTGGCGGCCAGCGCCACCGCGTCGGCCATGTCGGAATAGCCGCTCACCTTGCTGACGCCGATCGACGAGCCCTCGTGCGGCGGCTTCACGATCAGCGGCAGGCCGATCTCGTCGGGGACGGCGCACACGTCCTCGCGCGTCTGTCGATTGCTCGGCAGGACGACATAGCGCGGCGTCGGCAGGCCTTCGGCCAGCCAGATGCGCTTGGTCATCACCTTGTCCATCGCGATGCTGGAGGCCATCACGCCCGAGCCGGTGTACGGAATGCCCAGCAGTTCGAGCGCGCCCTGCACCGTGCCGTCTTCACCATGGCGGCCGTGCAGCGCGATGAAGCAGCGGTCGAACCCCTGCTTCTTCAGTTCGACGAGGTCCTGCTTCGCCGGGTCGAAGGCGTGTGCGTTGACGCCCTGCGATTGCAGCGCCTGCAGCACGCCCTCGCCCGACATGAGCGACACGTCGCGCTCGGCCGACGTCCCGCCCATCAACACCGCGACCTTGCCCAAGGCCTTCACATCGATCCCGCTCATGTGGCCTCCTTCAACATCTCCGCCACCTGCCCCGCCACCGCGCCGATGGAACCGGCGCCCATCGCGATCACCACGTCGCCGCCCCTGGCCTGCTCGGCGATCACCGACGGCATCTGCGCAATCTCGTCGACGAAGATCGGATCGACCTTGCCGGCCACGCGCAGCGCGCGTGCGAGCGAGCGCCCGTCGGCCGCGACGATCGGCGCCTCGCCGGCCGCATACACCTCGCCCAGCAGCACCGCGTCGGCCGAGCCCATCACCTTCACGAAATCCTCGAAGCAATCGCGTGTGCGCGTATACCGATGCGGCTGGAAGGCGATCACCAAGCGGCGCCCCGGGAACGCGCCACGCGCGGCCGCGATCACCGCCGCCATCTCGACCGGGTGGTGGCCGTAGTCGTCGATCAGCGTGTAGGTGCCGCCGCCCTCGGCCGGCAGCTCCCCGTGGCGCTGGAAGCGGCGGTCGACGCCGGAGAACGCG
>DASWSY010000439.1:0-6662 GCA_036402415.1 Rhizobacter sp.
TGATACGCGAAACCGTCCGGTGGAACTCATTCGACAAGGTCCCTTCGGTGTAGAGCTCTTCCGGTCTCACCTCCGCCGACATCAGCAGCTTGACCTTGTGATCGTAAAGCACGTCCACCAGCCAGGTGAAACGGCGCGCCTCGGAGGCCAGGCGCGGGGACATCTGCGGCACGTCCGACAGCAGCACCGTGTGGAACTGCGTCGCGAGCTCCAGGTAGTCGTTCTGAGAACGCGGGCCGCCGCAGAGCTGCTTGAAGTCGAACCACACCACGCCCCCGGCCTTGCGGCGCGCGTGCAGCTCGCGGTGCTCGATGTGCAGCACGGGCGGTTCGTCCTTGCTCTCGGCCAGTTTGGTGAAGGCCTCGCTCATCGCGGCGTCGGCCTGGGGCCCGAGCGGCGTGTGGTACAGCTTCACCTGCTCCAGCGTGCGTCGGCGATAGTCGGTGCCGTTGTCGACGCTCAGCACCTCCATCTTCTCCTTCAGCAATTCGATGGCCGGCAGGATGCGGTCGCGGTGCAGGCCGTTCGGGTACAGCCCGTCCGGCTCGAAGTTGGAGGTGGTGACGATGCTCACGCGGTGCTCGAACAGCGATTCGAGCAAGCGGTGCAGGATCATCGCGTCGGTCACGTCGGCGACGTGGAACTCATCGAAGCAGATGAGGCGGTAGCGCCGCGCGATGCGCTTGCCCAGCTCGTGCAGCGGGTTGACCGTGCCCTTCAGCTCGGCCAGCTCGCGATGCACCTCGCGCATGAACTCATGGAAATGCAAGCGCGTCTTGCGTGTGAGCGGCACGGCGTTGAAGAAGCAATCCATGAGAAAGCTCTTGCCACGCCCCACCCCGCCGTACATGTAGACGCCGCGGGGAATCGGCGGCTTCACCACCAGTTTGGTGATCGCGTTGCTGCGGCGGGCCTTGTAGTCGGCCCACTCCCGCTCGCAGCGTTCGAGCGCATCGATGGCACGAAGCTGGGCCGGGTCGGGCTGGTAGCCCCGCTCGGCCAGCGTCTGCTCGTAGAGCGCTCGAACGCCCGTCACGTCAGAAGTTCAGCGTGCGCTTGTCCACCGCAAGTGCGGCTTCCTTGGTCGCTTCGCTCAAGGACGGGTGCGCGTGGCAGATGCGCGCGATGTCTTCGGCCGAGGCCTTGAACTCCATCGCGACGACCGCTTCGGAGATCAGCTCCGAGGCCATCGGGCCCACGATGTGCACGCCCAGGATCTCGTCGGTATTGGCGTCGGCCAGGAACTTCACCATGCCCGTCGTGTCGCCGAGCGCGCGTGCGCGACCATTGGCGGTGAACGGGAAGGTGCCGGCCTTGTAGGCGCGGCCCGCAGCCTTGAGCTGCTGCTCGGTCTGGCCCACCCACGCGATCTCGGGCGAGGTGTAGATCACCCACGGGATGGTGTTGAAGTTCACGTGCCCATGCTGGCCGGCGATGCGCTCGGCCACGGCCACGCCCTCTTCCTCGGCCTTGTGCGCGAGCATGGGGCCACGGACCACGTCGCCGATGGCCCAGACGTTGGGCAGGTTGGTCTTGCAGTCGTCATCGACGACGATGGCGCCGCGCTCGTCGAGCTTGAGGCCCACGGCTTCCGGGTTGAGGCCGACGGTGTTGGGCACCCGGCCGATCGAGACGATGAGCTTGTCGACCTCGAGCGTCTGCGCTTCGCCCTTGGCGTTGGCGTACGCGACCGTCACGCCCTTCTTGCCCGACGTCACCTCGCCGATCTTCACGCCGAGCTCGATCTTCAGACCCTGCTTGTTGAAGGCCTTGGCGGCCTCCTTGGCGATCTGCTCGTCGACGGCGCCCAGGAACGTCGGCAGCGCTTCGAGCACGGTCACCTCGGCGCCGAGGCGGCGCCACACCGAGCCCATCTCCAAGCCGATGACACCGGCGCCGATCAGGCCCAGCTTCTTCGGCACCGAGGGAATGCGCAGCGCGCCATCGTTCGAGAGGATGTTCTCTTCGTCGAAGGCCGCGCCCGGCAACGCACGCGGGTTGGAGCCGGTGGCCACGATCACGTGCTTGGCGGTGACGCTCTCTTCGGCCGCACCCGCCACCTTGATCTCGTAGCCGCCTTCAGCGGACTTCACGAACGAGCCGCGGCCGTGGAAGAAGGTGACCTTGTTCTTCTTGAAGAGGTAGAGGATGCCGTCGTTGTTCTGCTTCACGACGGTGTCTTTCCGGCCGAGCATCTTGGCGACGTCCATCTTCAGATCGGACAGCCCGATGCCATGGTCGGCAAAGTGCTTGCCGGCATGCTCGAAGTGCTCGCTCGACTGCAGCAGCGCCTTCGAGGGAATGCAGCCCACGTTCGTGCAGGTGCCGCCGGGTGCGGGGCCGCCCTTGCTGTTCTTCCACTCGTCGATGCAGGCGACATTGAAGCCGAGCTGCGCGGCGCGGATGGCGGCGATATAGCCACCGGGGCCGCCACCGATGACGACCACGTCGAAGTTCTTGCTCATGGTCGTGTCCTCAGATGTCAAAGAGGAGGCGAGCCGGATCTTCCAGCGCTTCCTTCATCGCCACGAGCGACAGCACCGCTTCGCGGCCGTCGATGATGCGGTGGTCGTAGCTCAGCGCCAGGTAGTTCATCGGGCGCACCACGATCTGGCCGTTCTCGACCACGGCGCGGTCCTTGGTGGCGTGCACGCCCAGGATGGCCGACTGCGGCGGGTTGATGATGGGCGTCGACAGCATCGAGCCGAAGGTGCCGCCGTTGGAGATGGAGAAGGTGCCGCCGGTCAGATCATCGAGCGAGAGCTTGCCTTCCTTGGCCTTGGCGCCGAACTCGGCGATCTTCTTCTCGATGTCGGCGAAGCTCATCTGGTCGGCGTTTCGCAGGATGGGCACCACCAGGCCGCGCGGCGAACCGACCGCGATGCCGATGTCGAAGTAGCCGTGGTAGACGATGTCGTTGCCGTCGACCGAGGCGTTGACGACCGGGTAGCGCTTGAGCGCTGCCACCGCCGCCTTCACGAAGAAGCTCATGAAGCCCAGCTTCACGCCGTGCTCCTTCTCGAACTTCTCCTGGAACTTCTTGCGCATCTCCATCACCGGCGCCATGTTCACCTCGTTGAACGTGGTGAGGATGGCGTTGGTCGATTGCGACTGCACCAGGCGCTCGGCAACGCGCGCGCGCAGGCGGCTCATCGGCACGCGCTGCTCGGGGCGATCACCCAGGTTCATGGCGACAGGCGCGGCGACGGCGGGCAGCGGCTTGGCCACGGCGGCGTTGACCGGTGCGCTCGCGGGAGCGGCCACAGCGGGCTTGGCGCCACCGGCGATGGCACCGAGCACGTCGCCCTTGGTCACGCGGCCGTCCTTGCCGGTGCCGGCGACAGCGCTGGCCGTGAGATTGTTGTCGGCCAGCAGCTTGGCGGCGGCGGGCATGGCCACGTCGCCCTTGCTGCCGCCGGCAGCGGGTGCTGCCGCTGCAGGCGCGGGGGCCGCTGCCGCAGGAGCAGGCGCTGCTGCGGCAGGCGCGGCGGCGCCGGCCTTGCCTTCGGTGTCGATCCTGGCGATGACTTCGTCGCTCACAACGCTGGACCCGTCGCCCTTGACGATCTCGCCGAGCACGCCAGCCGACGGGGCCGGCACTTCCAGCACGACCTTGTCGGTCTCGATCTCGATGAGGATCTCATCCACGGCCACGGCTTCGCCGGGCTTCTTCTTCCACTGCAGCAGCGTCGCTTCGGCGACGGATTCGGAAAGCTGCGGAACCTTGACTTCTACGATTGCCATTTCAATTCTTTCTGTCGTTCATCACCCCGCGCGAGTGGCCGTCTTGTCGCGGCCGAGCGCACGAAACGACGACGGCGCAGGGCGGCCGCCGTCGTTCTCGTGAACATCACTTCGTCAGGACAAAACCTTTGAGCTTGCCGAATGCCTGGTCGAGCAGCGCCTTCTGCTGCTCCTGGTGCAGGTGCGAGTAGCCCACGGCCGGCGAGGCCGAGGCCGGGCGGCCGGCGTAGCCGAGCTTCTGGCCTTCGCTCATGTTCTCGTGGATGTAGTGCTGCACGAAGAACCAGGCTCCCTGGTTCTGCGGCTCGTCCTGGCACCACACCACTTCGGTCGCGTTGGGGAACTTCTTCAGCTCGGCCGAGAAGGCCTTGTGCGGGAACGGATAGAGCTGCTCCACGCGCAGGATCACGGTGTCGAAGGACTTCTTCTCGTCACGCTTCTTCATCAGGTCGTAGGCGACCTTGCCCGAGCAGGCAATGATGCGCTTGACCTTCTGCGGATCGATCTCGGGATGGTTCGGCCCGATGACGGTGCGGAACTCGCCCTTGGTGAACTCGGCCAGCGGCGACGACGCATCCTTGGCGCGCAGCAGCGACTTGGGCGTCATGATGACGAGCGGCTTGCGGAACATGCGCACCATCTGCCGACGCAGCAGGTGGAAGATCTGGCTGGCCGTGGTGGGCTGCACGATCTGCATGTTGTTGTCGGCCGCGAGCTGCATGAAGCGTTCGAGGCGTGCCGAAGAGTGCTCGGGGCCCTGGCCCTCGTAGCCGTGCGGCAGCATCATCACGAGGCCGTTGGCACGGCCCCATTTCACTTCACCGGACGCAATGAACTGATCGATCACGACCTGTGCGCCGTTCACGAAGTCGCCAAACTGGGCCTCCCAGATCACGAGCGTGTTGGGGTCGGCAGACGCGTAGCCGTACTCGAAGCCGAGCACCGCTTCTTCCGACAGCAGCGAGTCGATGACGACGAACGGGGCCTGGTTCTCGGCGATGTGCTGCAACGGCGTCCAGGTGCCTTCGTCCCACTTCTCGCGGTTCTGATCGTGCAGCACGGCATGGCGGTGGGTGAAGGTGCCACGGCCGCAGTCTTCACCCGACAGGCGCACCGGGTAGCCGCTCGCCACGAGGGAGGCATAGGCGAAATGCTCGGCCATGCCCCAGTCGACGTTGATCTCGCCACGCCCCATCGCGGCGCGGTCGGCGAGCACCTTCTCGACCAGCGGGTGCGGCTTGAAGTTGACCGGGATCGCGGTGATGCGCTCGGCCAGGCGCTTGATCTCGGTGAGCGGCAGCGCGGTGTCGGCGGAATCGGTCCACTTCTTGTTGAGGAAGGGCGACCAGTCGACGGCGTACTTGCTCTTGTAGTTGGTGAGCACCGGGTCGACCGTGTGCTTGCCGGCGTCCATCGCGGCGCGATAGGCCTTCACCATGTCGTCCGGACCTTCGGCCGGCAGCACGCCCTGGGCGACGAGCTTGTCGCCGTAGAGCTTGCGGGTGCCGGGGTGTTGGCCGATCTTCTTGTACATCAGCGGCTGGGTGAGCGAAGGGGTGTCCTGCTCGTTGTGGCCCAGCTTGCGGAAGCAGACGATGTCGACCACCACGTCCTTGTTGAACTCCTGGCGGTAGTCGAGCGCGAGCTGGGTGCAAAGCACCACGGCTTCGGGGTCGTCGCCGTTCACGTGCAGCACCGGGGCCTCGATCATCTTGACGACGTCGGTGCAATACAGCGTGGAGCGCGTATCGCGCGGGTCGCTGGTGGTGAAGCCGATCTGGTTGTTGATGACGATGTGCAGCGTGCCGCCGGTGTAGTAGCCGCGGGTCTGCGCGAGCGCCAGCGTTTCCATCACCACGCCCTGGCCCGCGAAGGCCGCGTCGCCGTGCACCAGCACGGGCAGCACGGTGTCGCCGGCCTTGTCGCCGCGGCGGTCGAGACGGGCCTTGACCGAGCCCTCGACCACCGGGTTCACGATCTCGAGGTGCGAGGGGTTGAACGACAGGCTCAGGTGCACCGGGCCGCCATCGGTCGACACGTCGCTCGAGAAGCCCTGGTGGTACTTCACGTCACCAGAAGGCAGGTTTTCCGGCGCGGTGTGGTCAAACTCGGCGAAGAGGTCCTTGGGCATCTTGCCCAGGGTGTTGACGAGCACGTTCAGGCGGCCGCGGTGGGCCATGCCGATCACGATCTCCTGCACGCCCTTCACGCCCGAGCGTTGCACCACCTCGTCCATCGAGGCGATGAAGCTCTCGCCGCCTTCGAGCGAGAAGCGCTTCTGGCCGACATACTTCGTGTGAAGGTAGCGCTCCAGGCCTTCGGCCGCCGTGAGCCGCTCCAGGATGTTCTTCTTTTCCTCGGCGGTGAACGTTGGCTTGGAGCGGATCGATTCGAGCCTCTGCTGCCACCAGCGTTTCTCGACCGGCTCGGTGATGTGCATGAACTCGGCGCCGATGCTGCCGCAGTAGGTTTCACGCAGCGCCTGCAGGATCTCGCGCAGGGTCTGCTGCTCGGCGGTGGTGAAGTAGGTGTTCGTCGCGCTGAACGTGATGTCCATGTCGGACTCGCTCAGGTCGTAGAACGCCGGCTCCAGCTCGGGGATCTTGGGGCGCTCCTGGCGCTTGAGCGGGTCGAGGTCGGCCCAGCGGGCACCGATCGAGCGGTAGGCGGCGATCAGCGACTGGACGTGGACCTGCTTGCGCGCGACGGCCAGCTCGGTGCTGCTCGTCTTGACGGCGAAGGCGTTGGCCTTGGCGCGCTGAGCGAATGATTCGATGACCGGCGCGTGGGCCACGTCGCGGGCCTCGGTGCCATCGGTCGCAGGGACGTTCTGGAGGGCGTCGAAGTACGCACGCCAGTTGTCGGGCACGGAGCCCGGGTTGTCGAGGTAGGCCTCGTACATCTCTTCGACGTAGGGC
>DASWSY010000440.1:0-3887 GCA_036402415.1 Rhizobacter sp.
GTCAGCAACCGAGCGCTGGATGCGAACAACGCCCGCTTCATTCCAGGCTACAGCCTGGTGAACGCTGGTGTGCGATATGAAACTCGCTGGTTCGGCAAGGACACCACGCTGCGCGCCCACGTCGACAACGTTTTCGACAAGCGCTATTGGGCGGCAGCCACACCGACCTTGTACGCAGGCCTTCCCCGCGCGTTCAAGTTGTCGATGCAGGTCGACCTCTAGGTCCAGCGGGTGGCCAATGTTGCCGTGCGCGGCGCGCACGGCACCCGTGCGCAACAGCCGCTGTCGCGCACGAGAGCGGCTGCCGAGACTGCGGTTTTCCAACCGCAGAACCCCATGAGCTCGACACCCTTCCCCACCCTGCTTCGCATCGACGCCAGCGCCCGGCCCGACGGCTCGCACAGCCGCCAGCTCGGCGACCGGATCGAGTCGGCGTGGCGCGCCCGCCATGCCGGCGGCCGCGTGCTGCGGCGCGACCTCGCGGCCGAGCCGCTGCCGCACATCGACGCCGCCACCATCACCGGCTACTACACGCCGCCCGAGCAGCTCACGCCCAGCCTGCGCGAGGCCACCGCCCTGTCGGACCGGCTCATCGCCGAGCTGCAGTCGGCGCACACGCTGCTCATCACGAGCCCGATGTACAACTTCTCGGTGCCCTCGGCGCTCAAGGCCTGGGTCGACCAGGTCGTGCGCATCGGCCACACCTTCGCCTACGACGGCGGCGCGTTCCGCGGCCTGGTGACCCGGCCGCGTGCCGTGCTGGCGCTGGCGTACGGCGCGCCCGGCTACATCGGCGGGCCCTTCGCGGCCATGGACCACCTGCAGCCCTACCTCGCATCGCTGCTCGGCTTCCTCGGCGTCACGCAGGTCGACGTGGTGTCGGTGGAGGCCACGACGGCCGATGCCGGCACGCTCGCCGCGCAGGCCGCCGCCGCGCAGCGGCGCATCGACGAGATCGCGGCCACCTTCGCCACCGCGGAGCCTGCCACCGCCTGAGCGCCACACCCCTGCCGAAGCGCGCGCGCCGCGATCGTGGAAAGATCGCGGTCATGGACATCCAGGCCATCCAGCTCTTTGCCGACGCGGCGCGCACCGGCAGCTTCGCGGCCGCCGCGCGCGAGCACGACCTCGCGCCGTCGTCGGTGTCGCGCGCGGTCGCACTGCTCGAAGAGGAACTGGGGGCGCGGCTCTTCCAGCGCGGCACCCGCCGCCTGGTGCTCACCGAGGCGGGCAGCGTCTACCTCGACCAGGTGGCGCCGCTCCTGCAGGCGCTGGCGCGGGCGAGCGCCGAGGCTGCGGACATCTCGCGCGAGCCGCGCGGGCCGCTGCGCGTGACCACCTCCAACGCGTTCGGCCTCACGCAGGTGGTGCCGATGCTCCCGTCGTTCTCACGCCGCTATCCCGACGTCGAAGTCGACCTGCTGCTCACCGACACGGTGGTCGACCTCATCGCCGAACGCATCGACCTCGCCGTGCGGCTCGGGCCGCTCAGCGACTCGTCGCTGATCGCCGTGCCGCTGCTGCGCATGCGCTACCGCGTGTGCGCGAGCCCCGCCTACCTGCGCGAGCACGGCTCTCCGCAGTCGCCCGGCGACCTGGCCGGCCACGCCTGCCTGCGCTTCCCGCTGCCGGGCTTTCGCAACCGCTGGCGCTTCCGTGATGCGGCGGGCATCGAGGAAGAGGTGGCGGTGGGCGGGCGCATCGTCATCTCCAACGCGCTCGGCCTGCTCGACTGTGCGGTGGCCGGCGCCGGCGTCGCCCTGCTCGCGGAGGTCATGGTCGCCGAGGCCCTGCGCGACGGGCGGCTCGTCGACCTCTTTCCCGACCACGAAGTGACGGCCACCAACTTCGACGGCGCCGCCTCCTTCGTCTACCCCTCGCGCGACTACGTGCCGCTCAAGGTGCGCGTCTTCATGGACGCGCTGCGCGAGGCGGTGCACCGCCGCGTCGGCGGATAAACGGGCGCGGCCGCATGGCACATGCCTTGCAAACAGCGGTGCAACTCCATGAAAGGTCGTGAATGATCGACGTGCCCGTGCACCAGCGCTTCGCCTACAGCGGCATCCGCCACCGCCCCGCCGGCCGCTGGCCCAACGGCAGCCGTCTGGCGGTGTACCTCGCGCTCAACATCGAGCACTTCGCCTTCGCCGACGGGCCCGGTGCCTGCATCGGCCTGCCGCTGCCGCACCCCGACGTGCTCAACCACAGCTGGCGCGACTATGGCAACCGCGTGGGCGCCTGGCGCTGCCTCGACCTGTTCGACAGCCTCTCCCTGCCCTCGGCCGCGCTGATCAACACCTCGCTGTATCAGCACGCGCCGGAGCTGGTCGCAGCCTGCGTGGCGCGAGGCGATGAACTCGTCGCGCACGGGCACACCAACAGCGAGCGGCAGGGCGGCCTGCCGCGCGAGCAGGAGTCTGCGCTCATCGCGCATTGCCGCGACGAGATGCAGCAGAAGTCAGGCAGCGCCCCCGCGGGCTGGCTCTCGCCGTGGATCTCGGAAAGCCTGCACACGCCCGACCTGCTGGCCGCGCACGGCTACCGCTACACGCTCAACTGGTGCCACGACGACCAGCCGACCCGCATGCGCACGGCGCACGGGCCGCTGTGGTCCATTCCGTACCCGCAGGAGCTGAACGACATCCCCATGATCGTGGGCCGCCACCTCGACGGCAAGGACTTCGCGCAGATGATCGTCGACAACTTCGACGAGATGCGCGAGCAGGCGGCGACACAGCCACTGGTGATGGGCATCGCCCTGCACCCCTACCTCGTCGGCCAGCCCTACCGCCTGCGGCACCTGCGCCGCGCCCTGCAGCATCTGGTGGCCTCGCGCGACGACGGCGACGTCTGGTTCACCACGCCGGGCGCCCTCTGCGACGCCGCCGATGCCATGAGCGAAATGTTCCCGAAGGCCCCCGCATGACCACCGAAGTCGATTTCTCCGCCATCGGCGCCTACGAGCGCTACAAGCTGATGGCGAGCCTGATCGTGCCGCGGCCCATCGCGCTCATCACCACGCTCGGCGAAGACGGCGTGGTGAATGCGGCCCCCTTCAGCATGTTCAACATGCTGGGCGAGGACCCGCCGATCGTGATGGTGAGCATCAACCGCCTGTCCGATGGCGAGCTGAAGGACACGGCCGCGCACATCGCGCGCAGCGGCGAGTTCGTCGTGCACATCGCCGACGAGGCCATCGCCACGCAGATGCATCACTGCGGCGAGCGCCATCCGCGCAACGTGAGCGAGCTCGAGAAGGTGGGCCTCACGACCCTTCCCTCGCGCAGCGTGGCGCCGCCGCGCATCGCCGAGGCCCCGGTGGCCTTCGAGTGCAAGCTGTGGGAGACGCTGGAAACCGAGAGCCGGCAGATCTTCATCGGCCGCGTGTTGTGGCTGCACGCCCGCGAAGGGCTGATCGACACCGAGCGCTGGCGCGTGCAGTTGTCGAGCTACTTCCCGGTCGGCCGCTTCGGCGCGAGCTTCTACACCGGCACGCGCGAGCGATTTGCGCTCAACCAGCCCGCACCCGAAGCGGGGAGCGACGCCCACGGCGGCCCGATCGACGCGCTCTGAACTGCGAACTCAGATGGCCGGCGCGCCCGCCCCGGCCGCGCCGAGGAAGCGCGACTCCCACCAGCTGAAGATCACGTCGCGCAGCACGTCGCCGTCCTTGCCTTCGCCATAGAGCGCGTGCAGGCCGGTGGCGTGCAGGCGGTCGCAGTCGTCGGCATCGAGTGCGATGTCCCAGGCTTGCGATCGCAACGGCACGTTGGTGAACATCGGGCGATAGCCCGGGTCGCGCCTGAGCTCGCGGTCGGCCTTGATGTTCGGCTGGCGGAAGTCGGCCGGCGTGCGCTGGGTCTTGAGCCGCGGGATGTTCGGCACCC
>DASWSY010000441.1:0-2819 GCA_036402415.1 Rhizobacter sp.
CATCGGGACGGCAGCTTCGATGCACGTCGGCACCGGCTCCCGCAGGAGATGCGCTCTTCCATCATGCTGGTGCCGCCACTCCTGGCGCGCTTTGGCGAGGCGCGAATCGAAGACGAGGTCAAAGGCTGCACCCTGGGTGTGCGCGAGATCGATCCGCATGTGGAAACGATGAGCCGCTTCGGCGCCCGCATCGAGCGAGGCGCCGACGGATTCATGGTGCGATGCGACGGCCCGCTGCGCGCCGCCGAGCATTGGCTCGACTACGCGTCGGTCACGACGACTGAGAACTTCGTGCTGTGCGCGGCGCTGGCGAGCGGGCGCTCGGTGCTCACCAATGCCGCGTGCGAGCCCCACGTGCAGGAGTTTTGCGAGTTCATGCGTCGCCTCGGCGCGAAGATCGAGGGCATCGGCACGTCGCGGCTGGTGATCGAAGGTGTCGATACGCTCGGCGGGGCCGAGTTTCGATTCGCTGAAGATTTCCACGAGGTGACGACCTTCCTTGCACTGGGTGCGATCACCGGCGGCGCGGTGGCGGTCCGCAACTCGAGGCCCGAACACTTTCCCTTGATCGATCGCAGCCTCGCCAAGTTCGGCGTGCGCGTCACGCACCAAGATGGCTGGTCGCAGGCGGTGGTGCCCGAAGGCCTGCGCGTAGTGGAGCCCTTCACCCGCAACATGCTGCAGAAGATCGAGGCCGCGCCGTGGCCGTACCTGCCCGTCGACTTGTTGCCGATCTTCATGGCACTCGGGGTGCGCGCCGACGGCAGCGCGATGTTCTGGAACAAGGTGTATGACGGCGCCATGGGCTGGACGTCGGAGCTGTCGAAGTTCGGCGCGCACGTCTTCCTATCGGACCCGCACCGGGCCATCACGTTCGGCGGCAGGGCGCTCGTGCCGGCACAAGTCGACAGTCCCTACATCATCCGCGTGGCCATCGCGCTCCTGATGGTGGCTGCCAGCATCGAGGGGCGCTCGATCATCCGGCATGCGGCGCCGATCAGGCGCGCGCACCCCCGCTTCGTCGAGAACCTTCGTGCACTGGGCGCCCGCATCGAATGGGCCGGCGGCCCGGCCGCATAGCCCGAGCGGTCGCGGGGGCATCGCGGGCGATAGACTCGCGGCCACGATGTACGCCAAATTCTTCGGCCTGCGCCAGGAACCCTTCTCCATCGCGCCGGACCCTCGCTATCTGTTCATGAGCGAGCGGCACCGCGAGGCGCTGGCGCACCTGCTCTACGGCCTGCGCGGGGGAGGAGGCTTCGTGCTCCTCACCGGCGAGATCGGTGCCGGCAAGACCACGGTGTGCCGCTGCTTCCTGGAGCAGATCCCAAAGCGCTGCAACGTCGCGTACATCTTCAATCCCAAGCTTACGGTGATCGAGCTGCTGCGCACCGTGTGCGAGGAGTTCCGCATCCCGTTGGACACGAGCCGGGTGCACGCCGAGAGCGTCAAGGAGTACCTCGACCCGATCAACGAGTTCCTGCTCAAGACGCATGCGGTTGGCCAGAACAACGTGCTGATCATCGACGAGGCCCAGAACCTGTCTTCGGAAGTGCTGGAGCAGTTGCGCCTGTTGACCAACCTCGAAACCAGCGAGCGAAAGCTGCTCCAGATCATCCTCATCGGCCAGCCCGAGCTGCGCGACATGCTCGCCCGGCCCGAGCTCGAACAGCTCGCACAGCGTGTCATCGCGCGCTACCACCTCAAGGCGCTGTCGGAAGGCGAGACGGTGCAATACATACGCCATCGCCTCGGCGTGGCCGGGTTGAGCGGCATGGTGCCGTTCGACCGCGCGGCGCGCAAACGCATCCACGAGCTGTCGCGCGGCGTGCCGCGGCGCATCAACCTGCTGTGCGACCGGTCGCTGCTCGGGGCATATGCCGACGGGCGCTCGCGGGTCAGCCGCGAGATGGTCGACAAGGCCGCAGCCGAGGTGTTCGGCGAAACCGAGCACCCGATGGCGGCGGCCGTTCATGGCATCGGCCGCAAGCCCTTGTATGCCGCGGCCGCAGGGCTGTTGGCCGGTGCCGTGCTCGTGGGCCTGGTGAGCTGGGTGCAGAACGACGGTGCCGGCGTCGCCGCGGCGGTGGCTGCGTCGGCCGTGCCGTCGAAGGCGGCGGTGGCGGCCACGCTTGCGTCGCAACCCCTGGGTGCCGCCTCGGCCGCCTCTGCGGTGAAGCCGGCCTCGAAGCTCGCGCTCGAAGCGGGCCTGCGCAGCGAGCCTCAGGCCCTGCGTGAACTGGCCGCGGCATGGAAGGTGTCGCTGGCCGAAGGAGACCCCTGCGGCGTGGCCCTGCGCCAGCAGCTCAACTGCTTCAAGAGCGAGGACGGCGGGCTCGCCATGCTGCGTTCGCTCGACCGGCCCGGCGTGCTCACCCTCTACGACGACGCCGGCAAGCCGCTCTACGTGCTGCTCACCGCGCTCGGCGCCGACAGCGCCAGCCTGCAAGGCGCCGGCGGGGCGACGCAGACGGTGTTGCTGTCGGCGCTCGCGAAGTCATGGCGCGGCGAGTTCGCCACGCTGTGGCGTTCGCCGCCGGACTATTCGGGCCGGCTGCCGGCGGGCCAGAACGGCCCCGTGGTGGACTGGGTGGCACAACAGGTCGCGCGGGCGCAAGGCGAACCCGTGCCGGCCGCGTCGGGCACGCTCGACGCCGCGCTGCAGGAGCGCATCGCCAACTTCCAGTTGACGCGTGGCCTCAAGCCCGATGGGCGGGTAGGCCCGATCACGCTGATGCACCTGAACCGAGTCGCGGGCGTGGACGAACCACGCCTGCAGCCCACCGTGGCCTCGAACTGAAAGGCAGTCGATGTCCTAC
>DASWSY010000442.1:0-8305 GCA_036402415.1 Rhizobacter sp.
CAGGAGCTGCTGCATGCACGCCAGGCCGGGCTCGCCGGCGCGCGCGTGCTGCTGGTCGAAGACAACCCGATCAACCAGGAGCTGGCGCGCGACCTGCTCAACCGCGCGGGCATCGTCGTCAACATCGCCGGGGACGGCCGCGAGGCGCTGGCCATCCTGGAGCGCGACCGCTTCGATGCCGTGCTGATGGACTGCCAGATGCCGGTGATGGACGGCTACGAGGCAACGCGCGCACTGCGTCGCCGCCCCGAACTGAAAGACCTGCCGGTGATCGCGATGACCGCCAACGTCATGGCCGGCGATCGCCAGAAGGTGCTCGAAGCGGGCATGAACGACCACGTGGCCAAGCCGATCCGCGTCGACGACCTGTTCGCGACGCTGGCGCGCTGGGTGCGCCCGTCGTCGCAGGTGGCCGCATCAGGTTCGGAGTCCGAAGCGCCCGCGGTGGACGTGCGCGCCGGCTTGGCCGCCGTGATGGGCGACGAGGCGCTGTACCGGCGCCTGCTGGGGATGTTCCGCGACCGCGAGCGCGACTTCGTGGCGCGCTTCCGTGCCGCCTGCGATCAGGGGGACCATGACGCCGCGAGCCGGTACGCCCACGACCTCAAGAGCGTGGCCGGCAGCCTCGGCATGCCGGGCCTGCAGCGCGCCGCGGCGGCCCTGGAGGACGCATGCCGGCTGCACCGCGACACGGCAGCGCTGGACCCGCTGTTGCAGGCCGTGCAACGCCAGCTCGAGCCGGCCCTTGCCGGCGTGCGCGAGATGGGCGTGCCATGAGATGTGGTGGCGCCACCGCCGCTTCGATCAGCCGGGCGTTGACGACGCGGCGTGCGCCCCGGCGAAGGCAATGCCGCCGCCGGACTGCTTGGCCTGGTACATCGCGGCGTCGGCTGCCTGGATGAGCACGGTGGGCGTGAGCCCGTCGCGCGGAAAGAGCGCGATGCCGATGCTCCCGCCCAGCTCGCAGCGGTGGCCTTCCACCACGAGCGGACCGTGCAGGGCCTGCCGCACCTTGCGCGCCACGGTCTCGACCGACGCCATGTCGGTGATGTGGGCCACGCCCACCACGAACTCGTCGCCGCCCACACGCGCGATGGTGTCGCTCGCGCGGATGGCCGAGCGCAGGCGCCCCGCCACCTCGCACAACACCATGTCGCCGACGCGGTGGCCGAACGAATCGTTGATCGGCTTGAACCTGTCCAGGTCGATGAAGAGCACGGCGTAGGCCTGGCCGGCCTGCCGCGCCGCATGAATGCCCTGCGAGAGCCTGTCTTCGAGCGTGGCCCGGTTGGGCAGGCCGGTGAGGCGGTCGTGCTCGGCCTCGAAGCGCGACCGGCGTTCCCCCTCGACCGCGGCGGCGTGGGCGGTTTGCAGGTCTTCCAGCGCCAACTGCAGGCGCTCCTGCGCCCGCTGCAGTTCGGTGGTGCGCTCGGCGACGAGGGCTTCCAGGCTCTGGCGGTAGCGTGCGAGCTCCTGGTCCTTGGCGACCCGCTCCGACACGTCGCGAACCACCACGATGAGCACTTCCTCGCCGTCCATCACCGTGATGCTGCCGGCGGCCTCCACCGGAATGCGCCGGCCCGACTTGGCAACCAGCCGGCAGAAGAAGGGCCGGTTCGACCCCGACTTCACGACCTGCAGGAAGGCCTTGCGCAGCTCGGGCTCTTCCCAGATGCCGAGTTCGAGCGAGCTGCGCCCGAGGATTTCACGCAGCGAGTAGCCCATGAGCCGCTCGAACCCCGGGTTGACGTCGATGGTGCGTCCGTCGGACAGGCGGCTGATGGTGATGTATTCGGGTGACGCCTCGAACACCGTTCGGTAGGCCGCGTCGGAAGCCCGGCGCTCGCTGTGGTCCTTGGACAAGATCGAAACTCCCTGATGCTTCGTTCTTTCGGAGCAAGATCGCATCTGCTCAAGTGCAAAAGTCACGTTGCGGCGGCGAATCTTTGGCACAGTCCCCCCTCCCCCTGCACCCCCCGGACATTGCTTCCATGCGCCGCCTGGCCCTCCTCCTGACCCTCGCCGCCTTCGGGCCCGCCTTCGCGCAAGGCGCCGACCCGAGCAGCCGCGTGCAGGACACGATGGCGCAGCGCATGCAGGCCTGCGTGGTGTGCCACGGCCCGGAGGGTGTGGCGACGAATGCGGGCTACTTCCCGCGCATCGCCGGCAAGCCCGCGGGCTACCTGCATCAGCAACTGCAGAACTTCCAGAGCGGGCGGCGCCGCTACACCGCGATGAACCACCTCGTCGCGCACATGTCGGACGACTACCTCCAGGCCATCGCCCAGTATTTTTCGGCGCTCGACCTGCCCTACCCGCCGGCGCAGGCCACGGCCCTGAGTCCCGAGCAGGCGCGCGCCGCCCAGGCCCTGGTGCAGCAGGGCGCGCCTGAGCGCCAGATCCCCGCCTGCACCGCCTGCCACGGCGAGCGCATGGCCGGCAAGCTGCCAGCCATGCCGGGCCTGCTGACGCTGCCGGCCGACTACCTGGTGGCGCAATTCGGCGCCTGGCGCACTGGCCAGCGCCAGGCCAAGGCGCCGGACTGCATGGCACACATCGCGCAGCGGCTCACGGTCGACGAGATCGGCATCGTGGCGCGCTGGCTGTCGGCGCAGACGCTGCCCACCGGCACCAAGCCCGAAGCCGCGAACCCGGCGGCACTGCCGATGCCGTGCGGGAGTGGCCAATGAGCGCGCTCGCACGACGTCGCGTGTGGCTCGGCTTGCTGCTGGCCGTGGGCCTGGTGGCCGCGCTCGCAGGCGTCGTGGCCTGGCTCAACCTGCGCGGCGAGGCGCCGCTCGACGACACCCCCGTTGCCACGAGCCCCGCCATCCTCGAGCGCGGTGCCTACCTCGCGCGCGCGGGCAACTGCATGGGCTGCCACACGGTGCCCGGCGGGCCGGCCTTCGCGGGCGGGCGTGGCGTCGAGACGCCCTTCGGCACGGTCTACGCGCCCAACCTCACGCCCGATCCCAAGACCGGCCTCGGCGACTGGTCGGCGGCCGAATTCCGGCGCGCCATGCAGCACGGCCGCAGCAAGGACGGCCGGCTGCTCTACCCCGCGTTCCCCTACCCGAGCTACACGCAGCTCACGCCCGACGACACCGACGCGCTCTACGTCTACCTTCGCAGCGTGCCGCCGGTGGAGCAGCCCGACACGCCCCACGGCCTGCGCTTTCCGTACGACACGCAGGCCGCGCTCGCGGTGTGGCGCGCGCTCTTCTTCCGCCCCGGCCGCGTCGCCGACGATGCCGGGCAGGGCGAGGCCTGGAACCGCGGCCGCTACCTCGTGCAGGCGCTCGGCCACTGCGCGGCCTGCCACTCCGCGCGCAACGCGCTCGGCGCCACGCCGCTCAACGCCGAGTTCGCCGGCGGGCTCATGCCCGACGAGAGCTGGTACGCGCCCTCGCTCGCGAGCCCTGCCGAGGCCGGGGTGCAGGCGTGGCCGCGCGACGAGGTCGTGGCGCTGCTGAAGCACGGCATCTCGCGCAGCGCCACCGTGTCGGGGCCCATGGCCGAGGTCGTCTTCCACAGCACGCAGCATTTGAGCGAAGCCGACCTCGAGGCGATGGCGCAATACCTGGCCGGCATTGCGCCGCGGCCCCTGCCGACGGCCCCTGCCACGCCCGCCCCCTCGGCGGTGATGACACGCGGTGACGCGCTCTACGGCCGCCACTGCGCCGAATGCCACGGCGCGCAAGGGCAGGGCGTGGCCGGCATCTACCCGGCGCTCGCGGGCAACCGTGCCGTCACGCTGCCCTCGGCAGCCAACGTGGTGCAGCTCATCCGCCTGGGCGGCTTCGCGCCCAGCACCGCCGGCAACCCGCGGCCCTTCGGCATGCCGCCCTTCGGGCAGACGTTGAACCACGACGACATCGCCGCCGTGTCGACCTACATCCGCCAGTCGTGGGGCAACCGGGGAGGCGAGGTGACGGCGCTGGACGTGCTGCGGGTGCGGTAGGCCCGCGCGCCTAGCGCGACTGCTCGCGCTCGAAGGCCAGCATCGCGTCGATGACCGCAGCCGCATCGCCGGCCCACCACCAGTGGTCGTCGCCGTCGAGCGGCACGAACCTCGCGCCGCCGATCCCGCGCGCCAGCGCCTGCCCGGCCTCGAAGCGCACCGCCTTGTCGCCCCGGCGGTGCATGACGAGCGTGGGTTGGGACACGCGGGCGAGGTCGTCGCGCACGTCGGCGTCGCGCAGGCCCTCCAGCATGTGGCGCAGGCTGGCCGGCGAGGCGGCCTGGCGCAAGAGGCGGGCCCACCACGCGCGGCTCCACGGGTCGGCCGCAAGCGAGGGCGCGAAGGTCTCGATGTCGGCCGGGCCGCCCCAGTTGGCAAGCAGGTGCTGCATCCACAGGTCGAAGGCCTGCGGGTGCAAGGCCCACGGGTGGTCGGCCGTGCGGCTGCCCTTGGCGAGCGCGCCGAAGAGCATGAGTCCCGCGATGCGCTGCGGCTGCGTGGCCGCGAGGTGCACAGCGGCGGGGCCGCCTTCCGACGAGCCGAACAGCCAGGCCCGTTCGATCGACGCGGCATCCATGATGGTCAGCACATCCTGCGTCATCGCCGCGACGGTGCCGGTGGCGTCGAGCCGCTCCGAGAGGCCGACGCCGCGGCGGTCGAAGAGCACGAGGGTGAAACGACGCCCGAGCGCGGCAAGCACCTTGCGGATGCCCGGGTGCTCCCAGCCGATCTCGATGTGCGACACGAATCCCGGCATCACCACCAGCGCTTCCGGCCCCGCACCGGTGATGGCATAGGCGATGGTGCCGTGCGGGCCGTTGGCAAAACGCAGGCCGAGCGATGGCAGCGCTTCGGCCTGCGCGGGGCGGCCCGAGGCGGCGCGCTGCAGGCAGTCGGCATAGGCCTGCTCGGTGGCGCTGGCGGGACGGCACCCAAACTCGGCGCGCAGGGCCGCGGCGCAACGGTCGAAGGCCGACTCCACGCCGCCCACGTCGCAGGCCTCGGCGGCAAGTTCCATGCGCAGCCGGTGGGCGCTTTCGCAGCAGGGGTCGAGGCGCAGCAGCAGCTCGAGCGTGTCGGCCGCAGGCTTCGCATCGCCACGCAGGCGCTGCAGCTCGGCGATGCGCGTGAGCGTGCGCACGAGCAGGTGCTGATGCTCGAGGCGCATGGTCTGCACCCAGTCGTCGAAGGCTTCGGAGCCGAAGTCCAGCCCTTCGAGCAGCGGCGCGCACGCGCTGCGCGTGAGCGCGAGCACGGCCTCCAGGCTCATGCCCGGCGTGCCCTGGCCGACCAGCAGGCGTGCGACCCGCCGAAACGCCTGCACGTCGGTGGCGAGCACGCCCGGGCGCAGGCGCAGCAGGCCATCGCGCGTGTCGAAGAGGTCGTGGCCGCAGGCCTCTTCGAGCTGGTACATGAGGCGGCGCAGGCGCGCGCGGCCGGCGCTGAGGTCGGCCTCGGGCCACAGCAGCACCGCGGCGTGCTCGCGCTGCAGTCCGCCTTCGAGCAAAGCCAGGTAGGCAAGCAGGGCAAGCCCGCGACGCGCGCCGGTGCTCACGCGCTCGCCGCCCAGCAGCAAGCGGGCGCCGCCGAAGAGCTGCAGCGCGAGCGTGGGGGCAGGGGGCTTGTCCATCACGTCCATTGTTGACGCGCCCGGTCCGGATGCACAGGGACGCCGAAAGGACGCCCTCTTCCTACGCTGCGCGCCTTTTCGTTCAGGAGTTTGCGATGCGCGACGCGACACACGCTCGACACGGCAGCGGCCACGGACCCTTGCTGCTTTTCCTGCCGGCCATGGGGGTGCCGGCGTCTTTCTATGCACCGTTCTGCGAACGGCTGCGGGGGCTCGGCATCGAGCCCGAGGTGATCGACCTGCCTGGGCAGGGCACGAGCCCGCTGCGGGCCCGCCACGGCGACGACTACGGCTACCGCGAGGTGGTGGAGCTGCTCGTGCCCGACGCGCTGCAGCAGCTCGCGCAACGCTTTCCGGGCCGGCCGTGCCTGCTCGGAGGCCACAGCCTCGGCGGGCAACTGGCCGTGCTCGCGAGCGGCACGCTCGCGGACCGGGTGCACGGCCTCGTGCTGGTGGCGGCCGGCAGCGCGCACTGGCGCACCTGGCCTGCCGGCCGGCGAGCCCGCGCTGCGCTCGCGGTGCATGCCATCAGCGCGATGGCGCGTGTGCTGCCGTGGTACCCGGGCCAGCGCCTGGGCTTCGGCGGAGACCAGGCGCGCCGTTTCATGCGCGACTGGTCGCACAACGCCCGCACCGGCACCTACACCCTCGAGGGCAGCGACCGTTCGCCCGAGGCGCTGCGCGAATCCCTGGGGGACGTGACGCTGCCGGTGCTCTCGCTCAGCGTGCAAGGCGATCCCGTCGCCCCGCCGGGTGCGACCGACGCGCTGTGCCGGTTGCTGCCGGCGGCGCGGCTGCGGTCGGTCACGGTGCCCGGCGTCACCGCCGACGCGCCGTGGCGCCGCCACTTCTCGTGGGCGCGCCGTGCCGGCGGCGTGGAGCCGGTGCTCGCGCGCTGGCTCGCCGACGCGCTGCCCGACGACCCGTCAGGCGCGCTTCGATCCCCTTCCTCTCGCATCCAAGGAGACCTTCGCCATGTCATGGCTTGAACTGCTCACGCTGGCCATCCTGCCCGCGTTCCTCTTGCTCGACCTCGTGATGCCGCTTGGCGGCGTGCCGCGCCTGCGCGGCTGGCGCGTGCGCGCCGGCATCGTCACCACGGTCAACTTTGGCCTCTCGCTTGCTCTCGGGAAGGCCTACGCCCAGGTGTTCGGCGGCGTGAGCGTCTTCGACGGGCAGGCGCTGGGCACCTGGGGCGGCGCGGTCGTGGGCGTGCTGGTGTACGACTTCTTCCACTACTGGTACCACCGCACCGCCCACCGCCTCGACGGCCTGTGGCGGCTCGGCCACCAGATGCACCACAGCGCCGAATCGCTCGACCCGTGGGGCGCGTATTTCCTGCACCCGATCGACGCGGCGATCTTCCTCAGCCTCTCGCTCGTGCTGCTGCCGGTGCTCGGACTCACGCCGCTCGCGGCCGCCACGGCCACCGCCTTCCTCACCTTCTGCGCCGTCTTCCAGCACGCGCGGCTGCGCACGCCACGCTGGCTGGGCTGGATCGTGCAGCGCCCCGAGGCCCATGCGGTGCACCACGCCCGCGGCGTGCACGCCTTCAACTACGCCAACCTGCCGATGTGGGACCTGCTCTTCGGCACCTGCCGCAACCCGCCTGCGCAGCCCCAACCCACCCTCGGGTTCTACGACGGCGCATCCACGCGAATCGCCGACATGCTGGCCTTCCGCGACGTCTCGTCGCCCGCACCCGCCAGCGCCCTTTCACTCGCTCCGCAACCCCGACACAAGGAATCCGCATGAAAGACTCTTCACGGTGACGACGTGAGCGGCGCCGGCGCACGGCGCGCTCCACGAACTTCGCGGTTAGGCTTCGAGGGCCATTTGCCCTCCCTCGAAAGGAACCGATGAAGCCCGCTGCCCTGTGGTTCATGACGTTGCTGGCCTGCGCCGGCTGCGCGGTGAAGCAAGTCCCGCCGCCATCCCCCACGCCGCCGACCGCAGCGCCCGCGGCGCCACAGGTCGTCGTGGCCGACCTGCCCGCCCAGGCGCCCGACCTGCCGGTGCTGATCGCGCATGTGGCGCCGATGACCGGGCCGCTCTGGCACCTGGGCCGCGACAACGAACTCGGCGCACGGCTCGCGGTCGAGGAGCTCAACGCGCGTGGCGTGATGATCGGCAAGCGGCGTGCGCAGTTCTCGCTCGTGACGCGCAACGACGCGGGCGACCCGAAGCGTGGCGTGGCCGTGGCGGAGGAGCTCGTCGCGCTGGGCGTGAAGGGCGTGATCGGCCACCTCAACTCGGGCACGACGATCCCCGCCTCGGCGGTCTACCACCGTGCGGGCATCCCGCAGATCACGCCGTCGGCCACCAACCCCAAGTACACCACGCAGGGCTTCAAGAACGCGTTTCGCCTGCTGGCCAACGACAACGCGCTCGGCGCCGGCCTGGCACTGCACGCGGTGAACAACCTGAAGCTGAAGAAGGTGGCGATCATCGACGACCGCACCGCCTACGGCCAGGGTGTCGCCGAAGTGTTCGCCAAGACCGCCAAGTCGAAGGGCATGCAGGTCGTGGACACCCAGTTCACGAACGACAAGGCCACCGACTTCATGGCCATCCTGACCGCCGTCAAGGCCAAGGCCCCGGACGCCATCTTCTTCGGCGGCATGGACCCGCAGGCCGGCCCGATGCTGCGCCAGATGGAGCAGCTGGGCATGAGCAACGTCAAGTACTTCGGCGGCGACGGCATCTGCACCTCC
>DASWSY010000443.1:0-3227 GCA_036402415.1 Rhizobacter sp.
CGGATGTACCACGGCAGCCAGCAGGACATCACCACGTTCGAGCCCAGCGCCACGGGCGCACTGGGGCCGGGGGTCTACCTGAGCAGCGACCCCGGCGAAGCCGCATTCTGGGCCCGCCGCCCGGGCAATGCCGCCCGCAACGTGGTCCCGGTCTACGTGGCCATCCAGAATCCCTATGTGTGGACGCCCGAGGATGACTTCCGGTGGCCGCTGGAGGTGAATGCCGACGCCCGCCGCGCCGGGCACGACGGCATCATCAAGCAGTGGGCGGATGGCGCGTGCGAGGTGGTCGCATTTGCCTCGCACCAGATCAAGAGCGCGTTCAACGCCGGGACCTACGACGCGTCGAACCCCGATATCCGCTATGCGCGCGACGCCAGCCGTGCCATCGTGGCAACCTCTGCAACCCCGTCGCGCCCGACCAGCCCCGCCAAGGCCACGCGTGACGACAGCCCTGAGCCATGACGACACATTCTGATTATCCCGAGCGGCCCGTCCCGTTCGCACACTGGATCGCGGACTCGCGGCTGGTGGATGCCGCGAACACGCCCTTGCCGGTCTACCCGCGCACCGATGCCCCGGCATCGGTCGAGGGCAGTGCCCCCCTGCACTTCACCTTTACGACGCCTGACGCTTGCACAAGTATGGCGCCTGCGTTCCTTGCCATGCGCAACCCCTGTGTGGTCAAGCAGGCGATGCATGCGGAGGGGCTCACGCAGGCGGGCTACGTCGAGCGCCTGCGCAGCGAAGGCTTCGACAGCATCGTGGTCGTCGAGGACGGGGCACACGCCATCGACCCAGACATGACCGCACTACGGGATATCGCCGTGGAACTGATCGTGTTCCATCCGGAGCAAGTCCGGATGGTGCACGAGGTGGAACGCGAAGCGCGGGCGCGACGTGAGGCGGCGTCCTGCATCGTCGGGAGCGCCCCGGTGGATGCCCGGTTCGCAGCCTTCATCACGGGCTCTCGGGTCGTGCATGCCGACGGGTCGCCGCTGGTCTGCTACCACGGCACCGCACAGGAGTTTGACCAGTTCAACCCCGCGTACGCGGGACAGACCTTCCGGGTCGACAAGGAAGGCATCTTCTTTGCGGAGAATCCGACCAAGGACCTTGACGCCGACACGGCGGCGACCGTGGCCAGTTACAGGCGTGGCGCGGACCAGTATGGGCAGAACATTCGTCCTGTGTTTTTGGCCATCAGGAACCCGCTGGTCAAGGCGCCGGAGGACGTCCAATGGCCCTATGAAGGCATCCGGCGTATGGGCGGCACGACGCTCTTCGACAGTTATGAGCGCGCCACGCTGTTCGCGCAGGCGCGCGCCGGTGGCCACGACGGGCTCTACTTCCCGTTCGAGGCGAACGGCGCGCTGCAAGGTCTGTGGGTCGCGTTCCGCCCGGACCAGATCCTGAGCGTGTTCGATCCGATTGCCAGCGGCCAGCCCATCGCCTACACCCCCGCCTTGCGGCCGCCGCGTCCGGCCGCCGAGACCGCAGCGCCCGGGATGGCCCCATGATCGCCAACGCCCCCTTGCTGCGCGCGGCCGATGGCCGCCCGCTGCGGGTCTATCACGGCTCACCTGCCGGGCATTTCGCGCGCTTTGACCGCGCCTTCGAAGGCAGCAATACCGGTCCCGCCAGCGACACCCACGTGCTGGGCGGCTTCTACTTCTCGGACCATCCGGAGACCGCCAACACCTACGCGCGCACCCACGAAGTGGAGCTCGCTGACACCGCCGAACAGATGTTCGGCATCGTGCCGCACGGAGCGCTGCCGCAATCGACGATCTATGCGTCCTATCTGCGCATGGCGCGGCCCCTCCATGTCTCGGGCTATCCCAACCCCTCCCACATTGCCGACGCAGTGGCCGCTGGCCACGATGGCGTGATCGCCCGGGTGGGCGAGCACCACGAGTACGTCGTCTTTCATCCCGACCAGATCATGAGCATCTTCGACCCCGAAGTGGCGGCCGCGCACCTGCAACGTGTGCCGGGTCTTGAAGCCTTTGCCCCGGTGGATACCCACAGTGAGGCGTTTCGGGCTTGGTTCCGGAACAGCGCCTTGGTCGACGAGACTGGCGGCCCGCAGGTCTTGTTTCACGGATCTCAGGCGGACTTCAGCGTCTTCTCTGACAGCCATATTGGTACCGGTGTGGACGCGGTGAGCAACCTCGGGGACTGGGGGGATGGCTTCTATCTGACCAATGACCCGGAGCTGGCTTCGGTCTTCGCACAGCGAGAGGGCGAGACGGACGGCACCGGGGCGGTGGTCCTGCCGCTGTACGTCTCGATGCAGAACCCCATCCGGGCCGAAGACCTGTACGACATGGAGGGGGTGCAGGGCATGCTGGCGGATCCGTATCCCGGTGAGAGCCTGCGCGAGCTGCTGGAAGCCGCCGGCTACGATGGCATCCTCGTGCAGGGTGGGCGCGAAGTCGTGGTGTTCCGGCCCAACCAGATCAAGAGTGCGATCAGCAATCGCGGCGATTTCAGTCTGGCTGACCCCGACATTCGCTTTGCGCGCACGGCCGCGCGGGCGTTGCCAGCCACGCAGGGCGCGCCGGCACAGGTAGCGGCGGGTGTGTACCGGCTTTTCCATGGGTCGCGCGAGCGTTTCACGACCATCGCGCCTTCGGCCCGTGGCTTCTACGGCGCCGGCATCTACCTGACCGACGAGGAAGCGACGGCATGGGAGTATGCCGAGGACGCCGGCGGGGCCGGTGCACCGCACGTCTACGCGGCCGAGGTGCGCATACAGCGGCCCTATGTGTTCGACGCGCCCGAGGCGGTGGACGAGCCCACCAGCGATACCTTGGCCAAGCAACTGCTCGCCAGCCCCGCGCTGGACCGCGCGCTGCGCACGCTGCAGCAACGGGGCGAGATCGGTAGCGTCCTGCAGGAGGAACTGGTCCGACGCGGCTACGACGGGCTGATCGTGCGCGTGCCGGACACGCCCACCGAATACATCGCCTTTCAGTCCGCGCAGGTAACCTTGCATCCCTTGCAGGCGGAAGCGGCGGCGCGGGACACGGCCACGTCGGAGTTCGCCGACTGGTTCGCGGGCAGCGTGGCGACCGAGGCCGATGGACGGCCCCGGACCGTGTACCACGGCACTGCCGGATCGTTCGCGCGCTTTGACCCGGCACGCAGTGGGACCCAGTCCAACACGGGGGCGCCGCATGGGACGTTTTTCTTCTCGGAAAGCCCGGCCATCGCCAGCAGCT
>DASWSY010000444.1:0-5199 GCA_036402415.1 Rhizobacter sp.
GGCCACGTCGCCCGGCTCCTGCTCGATGGCCGGCCAGGTGGTGGTGGGGCGCAGCAGGATGTCCTGCACACGTTGGACGAGGTTCATGCGGTCACTCCGAAGCGCGCAAGGTCGGCGCGAGCGGAAATCTAGTCCCGGCCCGGCGGCTTGCCTAAGGACCAACGTCACATGGTCCGGGGTGCGAGGCCTCAGGCCTTCAGGTACTCGGCCTTGCTGCCCAGCCAGCGGGCCACGTGCTGACGTGCACTCTGCGGCTGGCTCGCCAGCCAGCGTTCGGCGGCGGCGCGGGCGGCCGGCACCAGGTGCGCGTCTTCGTTGAGATCGGCAAAACGCAGCAGCGGTGCGCCCGACTGGCGGGCACCGAGGAACTCACCCGGCCCGCGGATCTCGAGGTCGCGGCGGGCGATCTCGAAGCCGTCCTGCGTTTCCACCATCGCCTTCAGGCGCGACTTGCCGGTGTCGGACAGGGGCGAGGTGTAGAGCAGCACGCACACGCTGGCGACCGAGCCGCGCCCCACGCGCCCGCGCAGCTGGTGCAGCTGCGACAGGCCGAAACGTTCGGCGTGCTCGATCACCATCAGGCTGGCGTTGGGCACGTCGACGCCGACCTCGATCACCGTCGTGCTCACCAGCACCTGCAGGGTGCCGGCCTTGAACTGCTCCATCACCGCCGCCTTCTCGGCGGCCGGCATGCGGCCGTGCAGGAGGCCGACGGTGCGGCCTTCGAGCGCGGCGCTCAGTTGCTCGTGCGTGGCGGTCGCGTTCTGCAGGTCCAGCTTCTCGCTCTCTTCGATCAGCGGGCACACCCAGTAGACCTGCTTGCCCTGGGCCACCTCGGCGGCGATGGTGGCGATGACGCCGTCGCGCTTGGCGTCGCTGAACACCTTGGTGACGATGGGCGTGCGGCCGGGCGGCAGCTCGTCGAGGGTGCTGATGTCGAGGTCGGCGAAGAGCGTCATCGCGAGCGTGCGCGGGATGGGCGTCGCACTCATCATCAGCAGGTGGGGCTCCAGCGATTGCTGGTGCAGCTTTTCCCGCAGGGCCAGCCGCTGGGCCACGCCGAAGCGATGCTGCTCGTCGATGATGGCGAGGCCCAGCTTCGCGAACTGCACCTCGTCCTGGATCACCGCATGCGTGCCGACGACGAGCAGCGCCTCGCCCGAGGCCACGCGCGCCAGCATCTCGCGCCGTGCCTTGCCCTTGCGGCTGCCGGTGAGCCACGCCGTCTGGATGCCCAGCGGCTCCAGCCACTGCACCAGCTTGCGGAAGTGCTGCTCGGCCAGGATCTCGGTGGGCGCCATCAGCGCGCACTGCCAGCCCGCGTTCATCGCGATGGCGGCAGCGAGGGCGGCCACGACCGTCTTGCCCGCGCCCACGTCGCCCTGCAGCAGGCGGTGCATCGGCACCTCGCGCTGCAGGTCCTGCGCGATCTCCTCGACCACGCGGTGCTGCGCCTTCGTCAGCACGAAGGGCAGGGCGGCGAGCAGTTGCTCCTGCAGGCCGTGCGGCGCGATGGCGAAGCCTGGCGCACGCTGCAAGGCGCGCTCTTGCTTCGCTTCGAGCTGCGAGATCTGCTGCGCCAGCAGCTCCTCGAACTTGAGCCGCTGCCAGGCGGGGTGTGTCTTGTCCTCGAGCTGGGCCAGGCTCACGTCGGGCGTGGGGTGGTGCAGGAAGCGCAGCGCGTCGCGCAGTGCCCAGGTGTCGCGCGGCAGCAGCTCGCGCGGCACCAGCTCCGACAGGTCGGCCCGCTGCAGCGCCGAAGCCACCGCCTTGCGCAGGTAGGCCTGCGGCAGCGCCGCGCTCGTCGGGTAGACGGGCGTGAGCGCGGTGGCGAGCGGCGTGCCCTCGTCCACGCCCTTGAAGCCGGGGTGCACCATCTCCAGCCCGAAGAAGCCGCCGCGCGCTTCGCCGCGCACGCGCACGCGCCGGCCTTCGGCAAGCGTCTTCTGGTGGCTGGGATAGAAGTGGAGAAAGCGCAGGAAGAGCTCGCCACTGTCGTCGGCGAGCTTCACCACCAACTGCCGCCGCGGGCGGAACTGGATCTGGCTCTCGACCACCACCCCTTCCACCTGCGCCGTGTCGCCATCGCGCAATTCGCTGATGGCGGTGATGCGCGTCTCGTCCTCGTAGCGCAGCGGCAGGTGCAGCGCGAGGTCGATGTCGCGCACCAGGCCCAGCTTTTCCATCGCCTTCTGCGGGGCAGATTTCTCCTTCTGCGCAGGCGGGGTGGGGGCGAGGGGCATGGGACAATTTTGCGGCATATGTCTTCCGTCTCTTCTTCCCTGCGCCTCGCCGACTTCGATTTCGACCTGCCGCCCGAGCTGATCGCGCAACACCCGGCGCCCGAGCGCAGCGCCTCGCGCCTGCTCGACGGCACGCACACGCCGCCGGTCGACCGCATCTTTCGCGAGCTGCCCACGCTCCTGAACGCGGGCGACCTGCTCGTCTTCAACGACACGCGTGTCATCAAGGCACGGCTGCTCGGTGCCAAGGCCACGGGTGGCGCGGTCGAGGCGCTGGTCGAGCGTGTGCTGCCGAAGCACGAGGTGCTGGTGCACCTGCGCGCCAGCAAGTCGCCCAGGGCGGGGGCAGCGCTGCGTTTCACGAGCGGCGATGGCACGAGCCACTTCGAGGCCGAGATGCTCGGCCGAGGCGGGCCCGACGACTCGCTCTTCCACCTGCGCTTTCCGTCCGAACCCTTCGCGCTGATCGAGCGCCACGGCCACGTGCCGCTGCCGCCCTACATCGCGCATGCCGACGATGCGGACGACGAGCGGCGCTACCAGACGGTGTTCGCCGCGAAACCCGGCGCCGCCGCCGCGCCCACGGCCGCGCTGCACTTCGACGAAGGTGTGCTGGCGGCGCTGCGCGAGCGCGGCGTCGGCACTGGGAGCGTCACGCTGCACGTGGGTGCCGGCACCTTCCAGCCGGTGCGCACCGACAACATCGCCGAGCACAAGATGCACAGCGAGTGGTTCGAAGTGCCGCAGGCGACGGTGGACGCGATCGCCGCGACCAAGGCCGGTGGCGGCCGCATCGTCTCGGTGGGCACGACGACGCTGCGCGCGCTCGAATCGGCGGCGCTCTGCGGCACGCTGCAGGCTGGCAGCCGCGACACCGACATCTTCATCACGCCGGGTTTCGCCTTCCGCGTGGTCGACGTGCTGGTCACCAACTTCCACCTGCCCAGGAGCACGCTGCTGATGCTGGTGAGCGCCTTTGCCGGCCACGCCCGCGTGATGGCGCTGTACCGGCATGCGGTGGCGCAGCGCTACCGCTTCTTCAGCTACGGCGACGCGATGCTGCTGGCGCGCACGCCCGATGGCAGCGCCTGATTTGCCGCACCGGCTCGGCCGAATGGACGAGCCCGGCGGGCGGCGCGCGCGTTAGGCTCGGCGCATGAAGATCCTGTTCGCCGCGGTGCTGGCCTGGCTGACCGTGCTGGCCGGTCCGGCGGGCGCGGCCGACCCGGGGGCGCGCGTGGCCGAGGTCCGCGAAGCGCTCTTCACCCCGGTCGGCCCGGGCACACCCGACGGCGTCTCGTCCGCCGAGGCCCGCGTGTCCCTGCCCGACACCTGGGGCCAGCGGGGCCTGGGCACCACCGGCACCGGCCGCTACCGGCTGCGCTTCACGCTCGAAGCGCTGCCGATGCAGCCCTTCGGCCTGCGCTTCGACCGCATCAGCTCGACGCGGCGCCTCTACCTGAACGGGCGGCTGATCGAGGACACGCATGCCCTCGGCTATGCCCACACCGTGCGCGCCATGGTCCCCTTGCCACCCTTGCTGCTGAGGCAGGGCGAGAACGAGATCGCCCTCGACGTGGAGCACCGCATCCACGGCGGCCTCTCGGTGATGAAGGTCGGCCCGATGTCGGCCATCGCCACCGAAGAGGCGCACCTGGCGTTCCGCACCGACGAACTGCCGCGCGCCCTGAACCTGGCCACGGGGCTGCTCGCGCTCCTGATGCTGCTCGTGCGCTGGCGCCGCCCGAGCGAGCAGGCGATGGGGCTCTTCGGTGCGCTGGCGCTCCTGGGCTCGATGCGCAACTACAGCTACTTCATGGAGGTGAAGCTGCTGCCGGTGGCCCTGGGCGACTGGATCTACTTCAGCGCGCAGGTCTGGACGGTGGCACTCTTTGCCGCGTTCGCCCTGTCGCTGCAGCCCGACGGCCGCCGGCCGCGTGTGGTGCGGGCCATCACCGCCGCCGCGATCGTGCTGCCGGCCCTGGCGGCGGTGACGGCAACCTTCGGTGGCCTGACGGTGATGCGCATGCTGGTCTATCCGGTGCTGCTGCTGGGCGGCATCGTGTCGCTGGCGATGCTGTGGCGGGCCATGCGCCACGACCGCTCGGCGATGAACGTCGCGCTCGTCGTCGGCTTTGCGGTGCTGATGCTCTCGGGCGTGCACGACTACCTGTTCCAGCAGGGCGTGCTGCCGGTGACGGGCCAGTTCCTCATCCCGATCACGATGCCACTGGCCTTCGGCGTGTACGCGCTGATGCAGCTCAACCGCTTCGTGAGGGCGGTCAACGAGGTCGAGCGGCTCAACCTCGACCTGGAGCATCGTGTGCAGGAGCGCACACGCGCGCTGCAGTCGGCCAACGCGGCCAAGACCCGCTTTCTCGCCGCCGCCAGCCACGACCTGCGCCAGCCGGTGGCGGCCATCGGACTGATGGTGGGCCTGATGCGCGAGCAGGCGGCGGCGCCGGCGCTGCGCCGCATGATCGACCGCGTGGACGATGCGCTGGCCTCGATGGAGGCGCTGCTCAAGGGGCTGCTCGACCTGTCGCGGCTCGAGTCGGGCACGGTGCGAGCCCGGCCCGAGCGGGTGCCGCTGCAACCGCTCTTCGATGCGATCGCGGTGCACGAGACCGAAGCCGCGGCGCGCAAGGGCCTGCGCCTGCGTTTCCGCCCGACGGCGCTGGCGGTGCGCTCCGACCCGGTGCTGCTGGAGCAGATCCTGCGCAACCTCGTCAGCAACGCGGTGCGCTACACCGAGGCGGGCACCGTGCTGGTGGCCGCCCGCGCGCGCGGCCATGAGGTGCTGCTGCAGGTGTGGGACACCGGCATCGGCATCGGCGAGGCCGACCAGGCCATCGTCTTCGACGAGTTCGTCCAGGTCGGCAACCGTGCGCGCGAAGGCGCGAAGGGCCTGGGCCTGGGCCTGTCGATCGTGCGGCGCAGCGCCGCGGTGCTCGGT
>DASWSY010000445.1:0-5001 GCA_036402415.1 Rhizobacter sp.
GGAAGCCGGGCAGGCCGGTGTAGAAGAACTCTTCGAGCTTGGCGGCGCGGTCGGTCGCCGAGCTTATGGCCGAAAGCGACTTCCACATCTGCATCACCGGTTTGCAGCCGCTGCGGCAGCCCGGCGTGGGGTTGGGCAGCACGCCTTCGAAGATGATGAGGTTGCGCGCGCCGGGCAGGGCCAGCAGCTCGCCGTAGACGATGCGGTACTCGCCGCAGTTGCGCCAGCCTTCGTGCGCGAGGTCGAGGCGGTTGACGAGCGCGAGCGGCACGAAGCCGCTGAAGCTGTCGAAGGACCCGTTCATGCGGGCGTCGATCTGCGCGTCGGTGCCGACGGCCAGGCGGCCCTCTTCCGACGACTGGCGCGGCCGGCAGGCGTGCGGCAGGCCGTTGAGCGTGCCGCCGGCATCGCTGCAGCGAGGGCCGCTGGTGAGGGCTTGCGCGGCCGGGTTCTGCGTGTCCCAGAACTGGCGGAAGAGCGACGCGCCCGTGGTGCCCGGCACCTGCGCCACCACCTGCGAGGCCAGCTGGTCCATCGTGCGCTTGAGCGAGAAGTCGCGTGCCGTCAGCGTCGACAGGTCGTGGACCATCAGCGAGCGATGAGGGTCGATGTCGGCAGGCGAAGTGGGCGGTGAGGGCAGGCACACCCGGGAGCTGAGGTCACGGTCGAGCAGGTCGAGCTTGTCGACGATGTTGAAGCGCAGCACGTTGTCGCGCTGGACCGGGGTGAGCCTCGGGTCGCTCGGGCTCACGCCGGTCAGCTCGGCGGGCAAGGGCGTGAAGCTTTGCGGTTGCTTGATCACCTGGGCCTGCGCCACGGTGAGGGTCATGACCGACAGCAAGCCGGTCAGCGAACGGGTGAAGGTTGTCATGGAGTCTCCCTGTGGCTGGTTCCGTGCGCGCCGATCGCGGCAGGGGCACGGAGGATCAGTCTAGGAAGTTCCTAACCCGCAATGCTCGTGTGATCTAGGGGGATCACGCGGTTCTAGGGGGAGTGCGTGTTCTAGGGGGCGCTAGGGAACGTCGGGCCGCAGCGGCTCGGGAACGAAGGGTTGCACCACGCTCAGCAGCTTCTGCACGTAGGCCTCTTTTTCGCCGACGGGTGCGACGTAGTGCAGCGCCTGCTCGGTGGCTTGCACACCGGCGCGCAGCAGCATGACCCAGGTGGCGAGGTATTGCGAGGCCATGCAGCCGCCCGCCGTGGCGACCGGGCCGCGGGCGTGGAAGGGCTCGTCGACCACGCGCACGCCCGCCTGCACGACCCAGGGCTTGGTGGTGCTGTCGGTGCAGGCCGGCATGTTGCCGATCAGGCCCAGGCGGGCGAGCAGCAGCGTGCCCGAGCACTGCGCGCCGATCAGCTGGCGCAGCGGGTCGAGCGTGAGCCGGTCCATCAGCGCGGCGTTTTCGGCGATGGCGCGGGTGTAGATGCCGCTGCCGAAGAGCACCACTTCGGCCTCGTTGGCGAATTCGAGCGGCTGCTGAACGTCGACGCTCACGCCGTTCATCGAGGTGAGCTTGAGCCCGGGGCCGGTGATCTCGGCGGTGAAGCCCTGCGGCCGCAGGCGGTTGAGCAGGCCGAGCGCGATGAACGAGTCGAGCTCGTTGAAGCCATCGAAGGTGACGATGGCCACCCGGGTGGTCACGGGTATCGGCGCGGCCATGCGGTCATTCCTCCAGCAGGCTGCGCAGCATCCACGCCGTCTGCTCGTGCACCGTGAGGCGCTGGGTGAGCAGGTCGGCGGTGGGCTCGTCGCCGGCCTTGTCGGCCAGCGGGAAGATGCCGCGCGCGGTGCGCGCCACGGCCTCGTGGCCGGTGACGAGGATGCGCACCATGTCGAGGGCCTTGGGCGGCGTGGCCGGTGCGTCCTTGATGGAGGCGAGCGCGCCGAACTGGCCATACGAGCCCGGCGCGGCATGGCCCAGCGAGCGGATGCGCTCGGCAATCGGGTCGACCGCGTTCCACAGCTCGGTGTACTGGGTCATGAACATCGCATGCAGCGTGTTGAACATCGGCCCCGTCACGTTCCAGTGGAAGTTGTGCGTGGTGAGGTAGAGCGTGTAGGTGTCGGCCAGCAGCTTCGAGAGGCCGTCGGCGATGGCCTTGCGGTCTTTCTCGCTGATGCCGATGTTGATCTGCGGGGCGGCGGTGCTCGTCGCGGCGGCGGGGGTCTTGCTCTTCTTGGCCATGGTGGTGGAGGGGTGGTGGTGGGGCGGTCAGGACACGCGCTGCACGCCTTCGAGCGGGCAGGCGTAAATGGCGTTGCGCAGCGCGGCGATGGCCTCGTAGCGCGTGAAGGTGCGGCGCCAGGCGAGCACCACGCGCCGCGTGGGCACCGGCTCGCTGAAGGGCACGTAGCGCACGTGCGGCTGCTGGTCCTTCGGCACCGAGAGCTGCGGCACGACGGTCACGCCCATGCCCGAGGCCACCATGTACTTGATGGTCTCGAGCGACGAGCCTTCGAAGCTCTTGCGGATGCCTTCGGCGTTGCTGGAAAAGCGCGCGTACTCGGGGCAGACCTCGAGCACGTGGTCGCGGAAGCAGTGGCCGGTGCCCAGCAGCAGCATGGTCTCCTGCTTGAGTTCCTCGGCGGTGATGCTCTCCCGCTTGGCCAGCGGGTGGCCCACCGGCACGGCGACCATGAAGGGCTCGTCGTAGAGCGGCGCCACGGCAAGGCCGGTGTCGGGGAAGGGCTCGGCGATGATGGCGCAGTCGAGTTCGCCGGTGCGCAGCATGTCGAGCAGCTTCACGGTGAAGTTCTCCTGCAGCACGAGCGGCATCTGCGGCACCCGTTCGATGGCGGCCTTCACCAGGTCGGGCAGCAGGTAGGGGCCGATGGTGTAGATCACGCCCAGGCGCAGCGGGCCCGAGACCGGGTCTTTCCCACGCTTGGCAATCTCCTTGATGCTCGCCGCCTGCTCGATGACCGACTGCGCCTGGCGCACGATCTCCTCGCCCAGCGGCGTCACGCTCACCTCGTTGGCGCCACGCTCGAAAAGCTTCACGTCGAGCTCTTCTTCCAGCTTCTTGATCGCCACGCTGAGCGTCGGCTGCGAGACGAAGCAGGCCTCGGCGGCACGGCCGAAGTGCTTCTCTCTGGCGACGGCGACGATGTAGCGCAGTTCGGTGAGGGTCATGGGGGCAGGATAACGGAGCGGGTGTGCCGCGTCATGCGCCCCTTGGCATCGCCATGCGATACCGGATGACTTCGCGCTTGAGGGGCGGGAGCGCATCGCGGATTCTCCCGCCGCGGCATGTGCCGCGCCTCGAAAAACCGTATGAGTCAACCGCGCTTTCTCGTTTCTGCCACCGTGGCCGCCCTCGCGGCGGCCACCTTGTCGGCCTGCTACGTGGTGCCGATCGACCCGCGCACCGGCCAGGCCTACCCGACACCGCGCGACCCCTCGCAGCCCGCGAGCGTGGCCATCGTCACCCCGCCGGCCTCACCGGCACCGCCCCAGCCCACGGTCCTGAGCGCACGCCTCTACCCGCTCAACCCGCAGGCCAACAAGGGCGGCATGCTGACCGCCGTGGTGGTCGACAACCACACCGGCCGCGGTACCTTCACCCTGAGTTACCAGGGCGATGCACTGCAGGGCGAAGCCTCGCGGGTGGAAGCGGGCTACGCCGCCTTCGGCCGGGTGCACACCGAGGTGCTGGGCGCCAACCCGCAGCGCAGCTTCAGCGGCCGCCGCGGCATTGCCAACGCCTACGGCGCCAAGGGCGTCAACGTGCAGTGCGAATACCTGATCACCGGCCCCACGATGGGCACCGGCGCCTGCCTGTTCTCCGACGGGGCGAAGTACCAGATGCACTTCGGCGGCTGACCGCCAGCGCCGGGAGGCTCAGGACTTGGCCGGCCGCTTCATGCCTTCGATCTTGGCCAGGTCCAGCCCCTCGACGATGGACTTGAGCGTGGCCGCGTCGACCTTGCGGCCCTCGGCCTCGACCACCACGCCATTGGCCAGCAGCACCGTCACTTCGCCCTGGCTGCCGTCCTTGCGGTGCTTCTCGCGCACCGTGCGGCTGCCCTGCTTGTAGACACGCTCGATGGCGGTGTCGGTTTCCTTGTCGAGTGTCGTGCCGGCCCAGCCGGCCAGCGCGGCGATGCCGGCCATGCCGCCCAGGTCGGTGATGCTCAGCTGCACGCGCTGGCCGCCGTCGACATACCGGGCCTTGGCTGAAGAGCCCGCCACCCCCATTGCCTGGTTGCCCTGGGCTTCGATCGAATCGCGGCGCAGGCTGCCCAGGCTCTCGGGCAGCAGGGCCTTCAGGTCCTGTGGCGGCAGCGCTTCACCGGAGGCGCCGGCCATCGCGCCCACCATCTCCGACATCGCCTTGCCGGCCGCGGCGCTGTCACCCGACTTCTGCGCCGCTTCCATGCGCTTGCCGGCCTCTTCCATGCGCTTGGCCATCTCGTCGAGCTTGGTGGTGTCGAGCGTCACCTCGCCTTTGGGCGTGGTGATCGTCACGTCGCGCTCCGCGTGCATGCGGCCGAAGCCGCGCGAGGGGGTCACCGCGGCCGACACCGCACCGATCACGATGCCGGCGACGATGCCGCAGACCACCACCACCGCGGTGTAGGCGGCGGCCTTCTCGGGCGGGCACTTCATCAGCACCGGCAGCCCGGTGTAGACGAGGTAGATCGAATACAGCGCCGCCAGCAGCCCCAGCACCGACAGCGACGGGATCAGACCGAAGATGCCGCCGACGAAACTCGCCGTCGCTCCGTAGGCCACGAGCTTGAGGGCGTTGAACTGGTTCTTCTGGCCCTTGAAGCTGGGTGCGAGCGCGTCGACGATCAGCGCCACCACGAACACCATCACCAGCGAGAGCGCGTAGCTCACCACCATGTTCGCGAGGCCCGACATGAAGGGAATGCGGATGTGCATGCCGAAGCCGCCCACGCCGATGAGCGTCATGCCGATGAAACCGGCCAGCGCCGGAATGGCCGCGAGGATCAGCACGTAGCGGGTGTAGATCGAGGCCACGTCGCCCGGCTCC
>DASWSY010000446.1:0-2252 GCA_036402415.1 Rhizobacter sp.
GCTCGTTGTAGAACTCCATCATCATCTGGCCGCTCCAGTAGTCGCATTCGATGAAGCGCTGGCCCTGGTTGTTGGAGGTGTAGCCGCCGAAGGGGCCGGTGACGTAGGCGCAGGCCGGGCCGTTGTAGTCCTTGATCAGCGGGTTGATCTGGAAGCACTCGAGGTTGGTGAGCTCGGCGCCTGCGTGGTAGGCCATCACGTGGCCCTCGCCGCAGTTGGTGGGGTTCTCGTAGGTGCCGAAGAGGTAGCCGCTGGCTGGCAGGCCCAGGCGCCCGGCCGCGCCGGTGCAGATGATCACCGCCTTGGCCTTGATCAGGTGGAACTCGGCGGTGCGGCAGTCGAAGCCCATCACGCCGGCGATCTCGCCACTCGGGCCGGTGAGCAATCGCGTGGCGACCACGCGGTTGGTGATCTCGACCCGTGCCCGCTTGAGCTGGCGGTAGAGCACACGCTTCATGTGGTGCCCCTCGGGCATCGGCAGCACGTAGCTGCCGAGGTGGTGCACCTTGCGCACGGCGTAGTCGCCGGTTTCGTCCTTCTCGAACTTGATGCCCCACTTGTCGAGCTCCTCGATCATCGAGTAGCTGTTGGCAGCGTAGGCGTACACACCCTTCTGGTCGACGATGCCGTCGTTGGCGACGGTGATCTCCTTGGTGTACTGCTCGGGCGTGGCGTGGCCAGGGATCACGGCGTTGTTCAAGCCGTCCATCCCCATGCTGATGGCGCCGCTGCGCTTGACGTTGGCCTTGTCCAGCACCAACACCCTGAGCTTGGGGTTCTTCTCCTTGGCCTTCACCGCGGCCATCGGGCCGCCGGTGCCGCCGCCAACGACGACGATGTCGTATTCGTGTTCGATCGTGTTCATGCGTGCTCCGGGAGTGTGCAGAGAGAGGAAAGCGCCGTGAACGAAGCGCTGCGTGGATCGATATGCGGGCGCTGCGTCACGTGGCGCGCTCCGGCAGGGGCACACGGTCGACGCGCACCTTGTACTGGAAGGCGTCGCCGCGGTAATACAGGTGCTCGTAGTCGATGGGCGCACCCTCGGCGGTGTGGGTGGTGCGTTCGATGAAGAGCACCGGCGAGCCTTCTTCCACCTTCAGCTGCGCGGCCAGCGGCTCGTCGGCGAGCGTCGAGCCGATCTGCAGCTCGGCGTGGCCGAGTGCCATGCCGTAGTCGTTCTCGAGGATGACGAACACGTCGCGCGCGGCGAGGTCTTCCTTCGCCAGGCGCTGGCCGATGGCCGTGGGCACGTAGGTCACGTCGAGCGAGATCGGCTCGCGGTTGAGGAAGCGCACGCGCTGCAGCTCGGTGACCTTGGCGCGCTTGGGAAGCTGCAGCTTCTCGGCCACCTGCGCGCTGGGCGTGACCGTCTTCATCGACAGCACGCGCGCGAAGGTCTCGTAGCCCATCTGCCGCATCGCTTCGCCGAAGCCCTGCAGCCGCCCCAGGTCCTGGAAGGCCTTGGGCTTGGAGACGAAGGTGCCCTTGCCGTGGATGCGGAAGATGAGCCCCTCGTTCTGCAGGTCGTTGAGCGCCTGGCGCACGGTGATGCGGCTCACCTCGAAGGTGGCCATCATCTCGCTCTCGGAGGGCATCTGCTGGTGCGGCTGGTAGCTGCCGTCGAGGATGCGAGCGCGCAGGATCTCCTTGATCTGCGTGTACAGCGGCACGGCGGAGCCGGGCTGCACCCGCTGGCGCGAAGCCCTGGTGGCGACCAGGGTGAGTGGCTTGGCTGGCGCTGTGCGTGACGCGTTCATGTCGGCTCAACTCGTTATGACAAGTCATGATGAGCATGAGCCGTGCCAGCCTTTTTGGCCGTTTTGCGCACGGTGCTGGTTCCAGAAGCGCGTCCGTGCCCCGTTCGCGAGCGAAAGCGAGTCCGCTTTCGGTGCCAAGCGCCTGCGCGGGTCGTGGGCATTCCGTTTGCCGCATGCTTGCCTCTATATGAAGACACACCTCTTGCACCACTTGCCCGCTGCGGCGCTGCTGCTCGCCTGTGCCACCGCGTCGTCGCAGACGGCTGCGCCGGCCGGGTGCACCCCGCTGGAGACACGCGCGGCCAACGCGTCATCGCAACGCCCCGCCTTCGCCGGGCAGACGCGTGCCTGCGCCGCGCCACGCAGCGCGCCGGTGAAGGTGACCGTGCTCGCCACCGGCCTGGTGAGGCCCTGGGCGGTGGAGCCGCTGCCCGACGGCGCCTTGCTCGTCACCGAGAAGCCGGGGCGCATGCGCATCGTCTCGTCGACCGGCAG
>DASWSY010000447.1:0-2129 GCA_036402415.1 Rhizobacter sp.
AGTTCTCGGGTGTGATCTGGTTCCAGTAGGTGTTGAAGTTGGGCGGGATGTGGGCCGCGATGATGTTGCCGAGGAACTTCTGCGGCGCGGCGCCAGGGGCCGTCTGCGCGTCAGCCGGAAGGCCCATGCCGACGCCCAGGATCAGCACGGCGCAGGCCGATGCCGCCGCGAGCTGCGACGCGAGGGTGTGTCTGAGTCGCGCGAGATGGACCACGATGTCTTGCCTCCAATGTGCCGGCTCATGCCGTGTTGGGGGGCGATCATGCCAAAGCCGCCTGTCGCAGCGGCCCTGGGGTCAATACAGCTCGCGCAACTGGATCAGCGGTGAACGGTATTGCCCGAAGCTGAAGCGTGCACTCGGGTTCTGGTCGTAACCCGTGCCGCCCGGGAGGCGGCCTTGCAGCCAGGGCAGGCCGGCCGGCACGGCGGCGGTGGTCGACGGGCCGACGGCCGCGCAGCGCACCGCGCCCGTGGGCGAGAGGGTGGTGCCGAGCTGCAGCGTGCCGTCGACGCTGCCGGTGTTGCCGTTGCCCGCGGCCTGCAGCCGCATCACCGCGCGGCCGCTGGCGAAGCTGACGCTGGCGCCACTCGGCGCGGTTTCGCAGGCCGCGAGGCTGCCGCGGAAGTTGGCGAACGACAGGGCGCTCGTGGGCAGCACGGTGCAGTGGTCGGCGCTGTTGGTGACGAAGCTGGTGCCGTTCCAGTGCTGCGTTTCCAGCGGCACGGCGAGCGCGAGCAGCTCGCTGCCGTAGGCACTGCCGAGCCGGAGCTGGCCGTAGCGGAACTGCGCGCCCGCGTCGAAGCCGATGCCGCCGGTGCTGCCGAAGACGAGCGGCGCGGTCGTGAGGATGTGGCCGTCGGCTTCGGTGCGGTCTTCCACCGCCCAGGCGAGCGTGACAAGGGCGTCGAAGTTCGTCACCGGCGTGGTGGCGGGGCGGGCCAGCGTGAAGCTCTCGGAGCCGTGCGCGGCCACCGTCGCGGTGCCGGGCGTGCCGGCGTTGGCGGTGAGCGTCGGCACATGGGTCGTCGCAGTGCTGGCGATGCTCACGCCGCCGGGCGGTGTGGTGAGGCCCGGGGCGTGGGTGAGGGTGGCCGTGCCCCATTTCGCATAGAGCATGGTGCGGGCACCGAGCGCGTTGCGCGCTTCCACCAGCGCCTGCGGTGGGGTGGCGTACCCGAAGGCCTGGCCGAGGTAGGTGAAGCTGCGAGACGCGCAGCTGTTGCTGCCGAAGGTGCGCAGCACCGGCGCGGTCGACGACACGAAGGCGAAGTGGTCGGGCACGAAGCGGCCCACCGGACGTGCGGTGGAACTGATCCTGCGTTCGTCGTCTGAAGAGTCCGCAGCGTCCACGCTCGCGAAGCCCGTGTCGGTGAGCTGAAGGTTGAACGCACCGGTTTCGGCGTAGGTGGCCACCGCGTCGATCACGCCCGACACGGCAGTGGCCGACACGTTGAGCGCGCCGGTGGTGGCGGTGCAGGCGGTGCCGGCGCACGCGCTTCGGGTGAGGGTGGGCGCGAGCGCGTAGCCGGCGGTCGTCACGCCGCTGCTGTTGACCGCCCGTGCGCGCAGCCGGAAGGGCTGGCCCGCCTTGTGGATCGTGCCGGCGCCGCTCGCGTTGACGTTGTTGAGCGTGCGCGTGGTGCCGTCGGAGTCCCAGTCGCTGTCGGTGGCCCAGCCCGTGGCGCCGCTGGCCAGCTCGAAGCGGTCGGGGCGGATCGCAAAGTTGTCGGTGCTGCAGCCGATGACCGTGGCGGTGCCGGTGTCGGGATAGCTCACGCGGATGCGTGCGTTGGGGAAGGCGTTCGCCACGGTGAAGCTCACGTTCTTGCGCCCGGCGTCGGACGCGGCGAAGTTGAGCGTGGCAGCGCTGGTGCCGCTGGCCACCGTCCAGTTGGCGTTGCAGTTGGTGGTGGCGTTGACCGAGCCGTTGTTGTTGCTGGCGTCCAGCACCTCCACCCGCACGTTGCCGGTGAAGGTGGTGGCCACGCCGGTGCCGGCGGTGTTCACCGCGACCACCGCCACGCTGAAGGAGGTGCCGGCGATCTTGGTGCGGATCACGCCCGTGATGCTGTTGGCCGCGGTGGTGGTCTCGAAGGCGTTGAAGCGCGCCGGCGTGCTGGTGGGCGGC
>DASWSY010000448.1:0-5701 GCA_036402415.1 Rhizobacter sp.
TCTTCAACACCCAGTGAGGGCCCGCGCAGCGCCCGCCCCACCTTCTTCCCCCAAGCAGATCGGAAACACGATGTCGATGGTTCAAAAGCTCCACACGTTCGCCCTGGCCCTGGTGATGGCGCTGGCCTGCGCGGCCCTGCCTGCTGGCGCCCAGACGCCGGCCGCCTCGGCCCCTGCGGCCACCACGCCTGTTGCCCCTGCCGGCGTGACCCAGGAAACCGTCGAGAACCCCTACGACCTCAAGAACCTGTGGGCGCAGGGCGACGCGGTGGCGCGCGGCACGCTCATCGTGCTGGTGCTGATGAGCGCGGCCAGCTGGTACATCCTCGTCACCAAGCTCATCGAGAGCTTCAAGCTCGGCGCCGAGGCGAGGGCCGCACGCGCGAGCTTCTTCAAGTCGCCCACGCTCGCCGACGGGCTCAAGACCCTGAAGCCGGGCGGCGCCTTCCAGTTCATCGCCGAGAGCGGCATCGAAGCCGGCCGCGACCACGCGGGCGAACTCACCGCCAACATCGACCGCAACACCTGGATCGGCATGTGCGTGCAGCGCGCCATCGACACCGTCAACAGCCGCCTGCAGGGGGGCCTGGCGGTGCTGGCCACCGTGGGCTCCACCGCGCCCTTCGTCGGCCTCTTCGGCACCGTGTGGGGCATCTACCATGCCCTCACCGCCATCGGCGTGGCCGGGCAGGCCTCGATCGACAAGGTGGCCGGTCCGGTGGGCGAGGCGCTCATCATGACCGCCATTGGTCTCGCCGTCGCGGTGCCGGCGGTGCTGGGCTACAACTGGCTCGTGCGCCGCAACAAGGTGGTGATGGAGTCGGTGCGCGGCTTCGGCGCCGACCTGCACGGCGTGCTGCTGGGCAGCCGCGCGGCGGCGCGCTGAGCGGCACGAGAAGCCCGAGGAACCCGAGGAACCCAAGATGGCCATGAACGTCGGTGCGCCGGACGGCGACGAAGACGAGGTGCTCGCCAGCATCAACACCACGCCGCTGGTCGACGTGATGCTGGTGCTGCTCATCATCTTCCTCATCACCGTGCCGGTGGTGACGCAGACGGCCAAGGTCTCGTTGCCGAAGGAAGACAACGTCGCGCGCCAGACCAGGCCGGAGAACATCGAGCTCTCGGTCACGCGCGAGGGCGATGTCTTCTGGAACGCCACGCCGGTGGCCGACAACGCGGCGCTGGTGGAGCGGCTGAAGAAGGTGGCGGTGATGGTGCCGCAGCCCGAGCTGCACATCCGCGGCGACGAGCGGGCGCGTTACGAGTCGGTGGGGCGGGTGCTCTTCGCGGCCCAGCGCGCCGGCATCCAGAAGGTGAGCTTCGTGACCGAGCCGCCGGCTCGACGCTGAGCGGCACAGGCCAGGAGACAACGCATGGCGATGAACATCGGCCCCGGCAGCGGCCAGGGCGAGCCCGAGGTGATGGTGGAGATGAACACCACGCCGCTGATCGACGTGATGCTGGTGCTGCTGATCATTCTGATCATCACCATCCCGATCCAGCTGCACGCGGTCAACCTCAACATGCCCACGGGCGCGCCGCCGCCCAGCGCGCCGCCGCAGGTGGTGACGATCGACGTCGACTTCGACGGCACGATCTTCTGGAACGGCGAAGGCCTGCCCGACCGGGCGGCGCTGGAGGCGCGGCTGGCGGCCACCGCCGCCTTGCCCGAGCAGCCCGAGGTGCACCTGCGGCCGAACAAGCTGGTGGAGTACCGCGACGTCGCCACGGTGCTTGCCAGCGCCCAGCGCCTGGGCGTGACCAAGCTCGGGATCGTGGGCAACGAGCAGTTCGTGAACTGAGCGCCATGGGGATCCGTCACACACTCGTTGCGGGGCTCGTGGCCCTTGGCTTGGCGGCTCAGGCGCAGGAAGCGCTGCGCCCCGAGGTGGGCCGGCCGCTGCAGGCGGCGCAGGAGCTCATCAAGGCGCAGAAGTACAAGGACGCGCTGGCCAAGGTGCGCGACGCCGACGCCGTGCCGAACAAGAGCGCCCACGAGAGCTACATGGTCGAACGCATGCGCATCGCGGCGGCCTCGGGCGCAGGCGATGCCGTGCTCGCGGCCACGTCCTTCGAGGCGCTGAAGGCGAGCGGCCGGCTTCCCGCGGCCGAGCAGTTGCGCATGCTGGAGTCGCTGGCCGGCAGCTTCTACCGCGCGAAGGACTACACGCGGACCATCGTCTGGGGCAAGCGTTACCTGGCCGAAGGCGGGCCCAACGCGCAGATCCGCACGCTGGTGATCCAGTCGCAGTACCTCTCGGGCGACTACGCCGGTGCGGCGAAGGAACTGGTGCTCGAGGTGCAAGGCGACGACAAGGCCGGCCGGGCGACGCACGAGGACCGGCTCACGCTGTTGCTGAATGCCGCGCAGCGAGCGAACGATGTCGCCGCGCAGAGCCTCGCCCTGGAGCGCCTGCTCGCGCACCATCCGAAGCAGGCGTACTGGGCCGACGTGCTGGCCCGCCTGAAGCGCAAGCCCGGCTTCAGCGACCGCCTGGCACTCGACACCTACCGCCTGATGCTCGCCACCGGCAGCATGCGCCGCGCCAACGACTACCTGGAGATGGCGCAGCTCGCGGTGCAGGCCGGCTTGCCGGGCGAAGGGCAGCAGGTGGTCGACAAGGGCTTCGCGGCGGGCGTGCTCGGCGTGGGCACGCCGGCCGAGGCCGACCGGCACCGCCGGCTGAAAGACCTGGTGGCCAGGCGTGTGGCGGAAGAGCGCCAGGGTGTCGCCGCGCGCGAAACCCAGGCCGCGTCGGCACGTGGCGGTGACGATCTGGTGAGCCTGGGCTTCTCGCAGACCTTCCTCGGCGAGACGAAGAAAGGCATCGCGCTGATGGAGAAGGGGCTGGCCAAGGGAGGCCTCAAGCGGCCCGACGAGGCCAGGCTGCACCTCGGCATCGCCTACCTCGCGGCGGGCGACAAGGCGAAGGCGCAGGCGGTCCTGAAGACGGTGGCCGGCCAGGACGGCACGGCCGATCTGGCGCGGCTCTGGCTGCTCGCCGCGCGCCAGAAATAGGCGTCAGCGGGGTGCCAGGCGGATCGCGCCGTCGAGGCGGATCACCTCGCCGTTGAGCATGTCGTTGGTGATGATCTGGTGCACGAGCTTGGCGTAGTCGGCGGGCGTGCCGAGGCGGCTCGGAAAGGGCACGCCGGCGGCGAGCGAGTCCTGCACCTCCTTCGGCATCGAGAAGAGCATCGGTGTGCCGAAGATGCCGGGGGCGATCGTCATGTTGCGGATGCCGTTGCGTGCGAGGTCGCGGGCGATGGGCAGCGTCATGCCGACCACGCCGCCCTTCGACGCCGAATACGCGGCCTGGCCCATCTGCCCGTCGAAGGCGGCCACGCTCGCGGTGGAGATCAGCACGCCGCGCTCGCCGGTGGGCTCGGGTTCGTTGCGGCTCATCGCCTCGGCGGCGAGCCGGATCATGTTGAAGCTGCCGATCAGGTTGACCGTGACCACCTTGCTGAAGAGCGCCAGCGGATGCGCGCCTTCCTTGCCCACGGTCTTGCTGGCCGGCGCAATGCCGGCACAGTTGACGAGGCCCATCAGCTTGCCCATCGCCACCGCGGCGGCCACGGCGGCCTGGCCGTCGGCCTCCTGGCTCACGTCGCAGCGCACGAAGCGGCCGCCGAGCTCCTGGGCGATGGCTGCGCCGCGCTCGGCCTGCAGATCGGCGATCACGACCTTGCCGCCGTTCGCGGCCAGCATGCGCGCCGTGCCTTCGCCCAGGCCGGATGCGCCGCCGGTGACGATGAAGACCTTGCCTGCGATGTCCATGGTGATGCTCCTGGTGTGAGTGCTGGATGAAAAAAGCCGCTCGGTGGAGCGGCCTTTGCGCGGGTGAGGGCGATCAGCTCAGGGCCTGCAAGGCCCGGGCGGTGATCTCGTCGACCGTGCCGGTGCCCGAGATCTTGCGGTACTTGGGTGCGCTGGCGTCGCCCGTGGCAGCCCACTTGGCGTAGTAGTCGACCAGCGGGCGGGTCTGGTTCTGGTAGACCTCCAGGCGCTTCTTGACGGTTTCTTCCTTGTCGTCTTCACGCTGGACCAGGTCTTCGCCGGTCACGTCGTCCTTGCCGGCGACCTTGGGCGGGTTGAACTTCACGTGGTAGGTGCGGCCCGAGGGCTGGTGCGTGCGGCGGCCGCTCATGCGTTCGATGATGGCTTCGTCGGGCACGTCGATCTCGAGCACCACGTCGAGCTTCACGCCCGCGGCCTTCATCGCGTCAGCCTGCGGAATGGTGCGGGGAAAGCCGTCGAACAGGAAGCCGTTGGCGCAATCGGGCTGCGCGATGCGTTCCTTCACGAGGCCGATGATGATGTCGTCGCTCACGAGGGCACCCGAGTCCATCACCTTCTTCGCGGCCAGGCCGAGCGGCGTGCCGGCCTTCACCGCGGCACGCAGCATGTCGCCGGTGGAGATCTGCGGAATGCCGAACTTCTGGCAGATGAACGCGGCCTGCGTGCCTTTCCCGGCGCCCGGTGCGCCCAGAAGGATGAGTCTCATGGGATGTGTCCTCGAACTATGGAATCTTGTGAGGGCCTGAGAGCGGGCAGGCCAGGGTTGCCAACGAGAATAGCACGCGTGTCATACGAGAAGCTGACGCACACGCGCCAGGTCTTCGGGGGTGTCGATGCCCGGGCCGGGGCGTGAATCGCTCACGTGCACGGCGATGCGTTCGCCATGCCACAGCACACGCAACTGTTCGAGCGACTCGATCGCTTCGAGCGGCGACGGTGGCAGTTGCGGGAAGGTGCGCAGGAAGCCCGCGCGGTAGCCGTAGATGCCGATGTGGCGCAGCGGCGCCGGCTGCGGCAGTTGCGTCACGCCCTGGGCATGGCCGTCGCGCCACCAGGGAATGGGCGCGCGAGAAAAGTACAGGGCGCGCTGCGAAGCGTCGAGCACCACCTTCACGACGTTGGGGTTGAGCAATTCCTCGGTGCCGTCGATCGCATGCGCGGCGGTGCTCATCACGCATTCGGGGCGTGACTGCAGCAGGGCGGCGCAGGCGTCGATCAGGGCCGGCTGGATCAGAGGCTCGTCGCCTTGCACGTTGACGACGGCCGCGTCACCCTCCAGCCCGAGCAGCGCGCAGGCCTGCGCGAGGCGGTCGCTGCCGGTGGGGTGCTGGGCGTCGGTCAGAACGCACTCGATGCCATGCGCGCGGCAGGCCTGCACGATCTCGTCGTCGTCGGCCGCCACGACCACGCGCGTCGCGCTGCTGGCAGCGGCCCGGCGGGCCACGCGCACGACCATCGGCACGCCGCCGAGGTCGGCCAGCACCTTGCGCGGCAGCCGCGTCGACTTGAGCCGTGCCGGCACGAGCACGGTGAACTTCACGCGGCGGCCTCGGGTGCGGGTGCCGGCGTGTCGGTGGAACGCGCTTCGGATTCGAGCATGACCGGAATGCCGTCGCGCACGGGAAAGGCCAGCCGGTCGGCCCGGCAGACCAGCTCCTGCTGCGGCTGGAGCGGCGGGCGCAGGTGCTCCAGCGGGCCTTTGCACAGCGGGCAGACGAGCAGTTCGAGCAGGCGAGTGTCCATGTCGGATCCTTCAGGCGTGAGACGCCGGCGTGAGCCACGGCAGCAGTTGCCGGGCGATGGCGGCGTCGATCTCAAAGTCTAGCGTTGCGACCCACACCCGCGTCGCCCCCATGCGTTCGGGCCGCAGCTTGACGGCGTCTTTCTCGGTGACGA
>DASWSY010000449.1:0-7290 GCA_036402415.1 Rhizobacter sp.
CGCCTACGGCATGGGCCTGACGGCCGAGAAGGTCGCGGCGCAGTGGAAGGTTTCGCGCGAAGCGCAAGACGCGTTTGCCTACGAGTCGCACATGCGCGCGCTCAAGGCCATCGAGAAGGGCGAGTTCAAGGACGAGATCACCCCGATCGACGTCATCTCGCGCACGCCCGATCTCGCCACCGGCGAGCAGGTCGCCAAGAAGCGCACCGTGAGCATCGACGAAGGCCCGCGCCCCGACACCTCGCTCGAAGGCCTGGCCAAGCTCAAGCCCGTGTTCGCCGCCAAGGGCAGCGTGACCGCCGGCAACAGCTCGCAGACGAGCGACGGCGCCGGTGCGCTGATCCTCGCGAGCGAAAAGGCGGTGAAGCAGTTCGGCCTCAAGCCGCTGGCCCGTTTCGTGAGCTTCGCCGCGCGTGGCGTGCCGCCCGAGATCATGGGCATCGGCCCGATCGAGGCCATCCCCGCCGCACTCAAGTACGCCGGCCTGACCAAGGACCAGATCGACTGGATCGAGCTCAACGAAGCCTTCGCGGCCCAGTCGCTCGCCGTGGTCAACAGCATCGGCCTCGACCCGGCCAAGGTGAACCCTATGGGCGGCGCGATTGCGCTGGGCCACCCGCTGGGCGCCACCGGTGCGATCCGTGCCGCCACCGTCGTGCACGCGCTGCGCCGCCACAACCTGAAGTACGGCATGGTGACGATGTGCGTGGGCACCGGCCAGGGCGCGGCCGGCATCTTCGAGCGCGTCTGATCGCGTGACGCGCAAGCCCATGCAACGCGGGCGCCGCTTCGCATTCATCGGCCTCGGGGCCGTGGCGGTCGGCGCTCCCGTGTTGTACTGGGCCTCGCGGCCGGCGGCCTTGCAGCCGCCGGCGTTTGGATCGACCGAGGGTGCCTTGCGCACCCTCGCTGCGTTGAAGACGCAACCCGTGCGCATGGGCGGCCCATGGGACCTGGCGCACGTGCTGCACCACGCGGCGCAGAGCGTCGAGTATTCGCTTCAGGGCTTCCCTGAGATGAAGCCGGCTTGGTTCCGCGCGAGTGTCGGCCCGGCGGCGGCCAGCGTGTTCTCGGCCCGTGGCCGCATGAGCCACTCGCTGACCGAGCCCATTCCCGGCGCACCCGACATTGCGCAAGGCCAGCCCCTGTTGCCTGCCGTCGACCGTGCCATCGCGGCACTGCAGGCCTTCGAGCGCCACACCGGCGCCTTGCACCCTCACTTCGCATACGGCGAGTTGTCCAAGGACGACTACCGCCGCGCCCACCTCATGCATTTCGCCAACCACTGGCAAGACGTGGTGACCTAGGAGGACGAGATGGAATCTTTCGAGTTCAAGGCGGCCGACGGTTTTGTGCTGCAGGGCCGTCTCTACGGCGAGCCGTCGCGATGCCAGTCGGCCTTGCTGATCGTGCCGGCGATGGGCGTGCCGCAGCGCTTCTACGGCGAGTTCGCCGAATGGCTGGCAGGGCAGGGCGTGGCGGTGATGAGCTTCGACTACCGCGGTGTCGGTGCGTCGCGCCCATCGCAGATGAAGCACTCGCTGAAGGGCTTCGACACCGACATCGACACCTGGGCGAAGCAGGACACCTCGGCCGCCCTGGCCTGGCTCGACGCCCGCGTCTCGAATGACACGCCGATCCACTGGCTGGGCCACAGCCTCGGCGGCCAGATCTTCGGCATGGTGCCCAACCGCGAGCGCGTGGCGAGTGTCGTCACCATCGGGGTCGGCACCGGCTACTGGCTGCGCCAGGCGCCCCTCGTGCGCAGCTACGTGTGGTGGCTGTGGTACGTGGTGGTGCCGCTGTCGATGAAGCTTTACGGCTACTTCCCCGGCAAGCGCCTGAAGAAGATCGGCGACCTGCCACTGGGCGTGATGCAGCAGTGGCGCCGCGCCTGCCTCGACCGCGACTACCTCGTGGGCGTCGGCGGCGAGAAGATGCGTTCCGACTACGCAGCCGTGCGCACGCCCATCCTCTCGCTCTCGTTCACCGACGACGAGTACATGTCGGCGCGCAACACCGCCGACATGCACGCCTTCTACGCCAACGCCCCGCGCGAGATGCGGCGCATCGCACCGCAAGACATCGGCGCCAGGCGCATCGGCCATTTCGGCTTCTTCCGCGAGCGCTTTGCCGAGAGTCTGTGGCCGCAGGTGTCGCGTTGGTTGACGCCAGCCGCGGTGCGCTGACGCAGAATTCCCCACCCCCTCCGGAGACACATTCCATGAGCATCAAGACCGCCCTGCTGAACGGCGTCTACACCATCGAGATCGCCCGCCCCGAGAAGAAGAACGCGCTCACGAGCGAGATGTATCTCGCAATGGCCAAGGGCCTGAATGACGCCCGCGCCGACGGCGCGGTGCGCAGCGTGCTCATCACCGGGCAGCCCGGCATCTTCACCTCGGGCAACGACATCGAGGACTTCGCCAAGCGCTCGGCAGCCGCCTCGGCCGTGTCGCCGGCCCGCACCTTCATGGAAGCGCTGATCGGCTGCGACAAGCCGGTGATCGCCGCCGTCACCGGCGCGGCCATCGGCATTGGCACCACGCTGCTCTTGCACTGCGACTTCGTCTACGTCTCCGACGAAGCGCGCCTCGTGATGCCTTTCGTGAGCCTGGGCCTGGTGCCCGAGTTCGCGTCGAGCCAGCTGATCCCGCAACTGATGGGCCAGCGCAAGGCGGCCGAAAAGCTGATGCTGGGCGACCCCTTCACCGGCAGCGAAGCGGTGGAGTGCGGCATCGCCAATGCGGTGCTCCCCGCGGGCGAAGTGGCACCTCACGCGCGCCGTGTGGCCGAGCGTTTCAACACCCTGCCGCCGGGTGCCATCCGCGCGACCAAGAAGCTGATGCGCGGCCGCCTGGCCGACGACTTCTTCAAGACCATCGACGCCGAGAACGCCGTCTTCGCGGCGCAACTGCAGAGCCCCGAAGCGAAGGAAGCCTTCAGCGCCTTCTTCCAGAAGCGCAAGCCGGATTTCAGCCAGTTTTCCTGATTCGGCGGCATTTCGAGTTCATACGTGCACTTGAGCGGTGCCGGCCCGGGTGACGTGCGGGTATCGTCTCGCGCATGAATTCCGGGCTCTACAAAGCCATCAAGTTCCTGCTGGTGCCGGTGCTGCTGTGGCAGGGCCGGCAGGTGCGCCGCGACGCACTGCGGCTGCCCGAGGCGGAAGGTCCGCGCGAGGGTGTCGCGGGCACGGGCAAGGTGCGCTTGCGCATCCTCATCGTGGGCGACTCGTCGGCCGCGGGCGTGGGTGCGAAGAACCAGATCCAGGCCCTGGCGGGCCGCCTGAGCGAGGCCCTGTCGCAGCGCCTGCACGGCGCCGTGGTGTGGCAGCTCATCGCCCGCAGCGGCGACTCGACCCGCAGCTCGCTGGCCGCGGTGCGCCAGCTATCCTTGCACCCGGCCGACGTGATGGTGACCGCCCTCGGCCTCAACGACGTGGTGTCCCAGGTGCCGGTCAAGCGCTGGCTCGCCCAGCTCGACAAGCTCGACCGTGCCGCCACGCGGCGCGCAGGCATCAAGCACGTGGTGCACACCGGCATCCCGCCGGTGCATGCCTTTCCGCTGCTGCCCAACCCCTTGCGCTGGGTGCTGGGCACTGACGCGCAGGCCTACAACCAGGCCCTGAGCGCCTGGACTGCGCACTGGCCCGAGCGCTGGTGGCTGCCCATGCCGATCGAACCCGACATCCCGCCGCCGGGCAACGATTCCAGCGTGCTGATGGCCGAAGACGGCTTCCATCCAGGCCCGGCCGCCTACGCGCTGTGGGCCGAGCAGCTTGCCGGGATGATCGTGCGCGAGATCGTGCCGCGCCTGCCGGCCACGCTGCCCACGCGACGCAAGCGCCGCGAGGCGCAGGACACGCAGCCGCTCGATCTCTGAGGCGTGCTTTCAGCCCTGCACAGGCAGGGGCCGCGGCTTGCCCTGCAGGTCGATGGCCACGTAGGTGAGGCTCGCCTCGGTCACCTTCACCACCTTCAGGTCTTCCGGGTTGCGCTCGGCGTAGACCTCCACGTGCACCGTGACCGAGGTGCGGCCGATGCGCTCCACGCGTGCATAGAAGCTCAGCAGGTCGCCCATCGACACCGGCTGCTTGAAGATGAACTGGTTGACCGCGACCGTCGCGATGCGGCCCTTGGCGATGCGGTTGGGCAGCACCGAGCCGGCCAGGTCGACCTGGGCCATGATCCAGCCGCCGAAGATGTCGCCGTTGCCATTGGCATCGGAGGGCATGGGCATGACGCGCATGACCAGGTCCATGTCGGTCGGCAGGGTGACGGGCAGGGTGTTGGCAGTAGAAGTCATGCGCCGCATTGTGAAGCTCTTCTCGCTGGCAAACTCAGGCGATGCGCCGAGATTCCGTGTCGTCTTCCATGCCACCCGCACCGGTGGCCGCCGGCCCCAGAACCGACTGGGCCACGCTGCGCAAGCTGCTGCCCTACCTCTGGCATTACCGCTGGCGCGTGGCGCTGGCACTGGCCTTCATGGTGGGGGCGAAGCTTGCCAACGTGGGCGTGCCCCTCCTGCTCAAGGAACTGGTCGACAGCATGTCGCTCAGGCCCGGCGATGCGGGTGCGCTTCTCGTGGTGCCCGTGGGCCTCCTGATTGCGTATGGCGCGTTGCGCCTGTCGACCTCGCTCTTCACCGAGCTGCGCGAGCTCGTCTTTGCCAAGGCGACCGAAGGCACGGCGCGCAGCATCTCGCTGAACGTCTTCCGCCACCTGCACTCGCTGAGCCTGCGCTTCCACCTGGAGCGCCAGACCGGGGGCATGACGCGCGACATCGAGCGCGGCACCCGTGCCGTGCACTCGCTGATCTCGTACTCGCTCTACAGCATCGTGCCCACCTTGATCGAGGTGGTGATGGTGCTCACGCTGCTGGGCGTGAAGTTCGATGCCTGGTTTGCGTGGATCACGATCGCGGCGCTCGTGGTCTACATCACGTTCACCATCCTCGTCACCAACTGGCGCACGCAGTTCCGCAAGCAGGTCAACGAGCTCGACTCGACCAGCCACACCCGCGCCATCGACTCGCTGCTCAACTACGAGACCGTCAAGTACTTCAACAACGAAGACTTCGAGGCGAAGCGCTACGACGAGAGCCTGGAGCGCCTGCGCCGCGCGCAGCTCAAGGCGCAGACCACGCTCTCGATCCTCAACACCGGCCAGCAGCTCATCATCGCGACCGGCCTCGTGGCCATGTTGTGGCTGGCCACGCGCGGCGTGGTCGACGGGCGCATGACGCTCGGCGACCTGGTGATGGTCAATGCCTTCATGATCCAGCTCTACATCCCGCTCAACTTCCTGGGCGTGATCTACCGCGAGATCAAGCAGGCGCTGACCGACCTCGACAAGATGTTCACGCTGATGGCGCGCGAGCGCGAGGTCGACGACGCGCCCGGCGCGCAGCCGCTGCAGGTGAGCGCGGGCCACGTGAAGTTCAGCCACGTGAACTTCGCCTACGAGCCGGCACGGCCCATCCTGCACGACGTGAGCTTCGAGATCCCGGCCGGCAAGACGGTGGCGGTGGTCGGCCCGTCGGGCTCGGGCAAGAGCACGCTCGCGCGGCTGCTGTACCGCTTCTACGACGTGAATTCGGGCACGATCAGCATCGACGGGCAGGACATCCGCTCGGTCACGCAGGGCAGCGTGCGCGAGGCCATCGGCATCGTCCCGCAGGACACGGTGCTCTTCAACGACACGGTGGCCTACAACATCGCCTACGGCCGCACCGGCGCCACGCGCGAGCAGATCGAAGCGGCCGCGAAGGCGGCACGCATCCACGACTTCATCGTCAGCACGCCCAAGGGCTACGAGACGGCCGTGGGCGAGCGGGGGCTGAAACTCTCCGGTGGCGAGAAGCAGCGCGTGGCCATCGCCCGCACCCTGCTCAAGAACCCGCCGATCATGATCTTCGACGAGGCCACCTCGGCGCTCGACTCGGCGAACGAGCGTGCCATCCAGGCGGAGCTGCAGGGCGTGGCGCGCAACAAGACGGCCCTCGTGATCGCGCACCGCTTGTCGACGGTGGTCGAGGCGCACCAGATTCTCGTGATGGAGTTGGGGCGGATCGTCGAACGCGGCACGCACGCCGAACTGCTGGCACGCGACGGGCGCTATGCTGAAATGTGGCGCATGCAGCAGGCGGCGGGGGAAGAGGCCGCCTGAACAGATCACAAGACACACCATGGAAACCAAGTGGCTCGAAGACTTCGTCAGCTTGGCTGAGACGCGGAGCTTTTCTCGTTCGGCCCAGCTGCGGCACGTCACGCAGCCGGCCTTCTCGCGGCGCATCCAGGCACTGGAGGCCTGGGCAGGGCTCGACCTGGTGGACCGTTCTTCCTACCCCACGCGGCTCACGCCGGCGGGCGAGACCTTCCACTCGCAGGCGCTCGAGATCCTGGGCAGCCTGCAGGCCACGCGCAACATGATGCGCGGCCACCAGGTGGCCAGCCAGGACATGATCGAGTTCGCGGTGCCGCACTCGCTTGCCTTCACCTTCTTCCCGCACTGGGTGATGGACCTGCGCAACCGCTTCGGCGCGGTGAAGAGCCGGCTCATGGCGCTCAACGTGCACGATGCGGTGATGGTGCTCACAGAAGGCAGTTGCGACCTGCTGATCGCCTACCACCACCCCTCGGCGCCCCTTCCGCTCAGCCCCGACCGCTACGAGATGCTGAGCCTCGGCCACGAGACCATCGCGCCCTATGCGAAGGCCGACGACAACGGCCTGCCGCTGTTCCGCATTCCCACCGCCCCGGGCAGCCGGGTGCCATTCCTGAGCTACGGCTCGGGGGCCTACCTCGGGCGGCTGGTCGACCTGATCGTGAAGCTTTCCGCGGTGCCGCTCAACCTCGAGCCGATCTACGAGACCGACATGGCCGAAGGCCTGAAGGCCATGGCCCTGGAGGGCCACGGCCTGGCGTTCCTGCCCGGCAGCTCGGTGAAGAAAGAGCTCAAGAGCAAACGCCTGGTGCGGGCCTCGGCCCCTGGCGCCTGCGAGCTTTCCATGGAAGTTCGCATTTACCGCGAGCGGCCGGAAGTGTCGCGTCACCTGAAGCCCGGCGCCCAGGCCTTGTGGGACTTCCTGCGCGATTCGGCCTGATCGCCTGACCGCGGGTTTGCGCGGAGGGGTTCTGGGTAAACCCTAGGGCTGCATGCATCAAACGCATGCACCCCTTCGACATTCAGCATTGGACCGCGCACGACGGGCAACCCTACAGTCCGCGCCGTCATGCAGCCCATCCCACACACCCGCACCGAACACGACTTCCTCGGCGAGAAGCTC
>DASWSY010000450.1:0-6564 GCA_036402415.1 Rhizobacter sp.
AACCGTCGCGGCTGCTGATGCGCGCCGACGAGGCGCTCTACCGCGCCAAGCGCGCCGGCCGCAACCAGGTGCAGGCGGCCAACGACGCGGCGCTGTCGGGCCCCGGGCCTGTCGACCCGGTCGCGGCCTGAGGGCGGTTCAGCGCGAGTGGGCGTTGCCGCGCAGGCGCGCCATCAGGCCTTCGGCCTGCTGCCGGGCAATGCCCGCATGGCCGCTGCCGTCGAGGTCGGCGAAGCAGCCGTAGCTTTCGAAATAGATGTTCTCGGCGGTCGTCTGAAGCGCGGGGAGCTGCGGCAGCTCGAACTCGCGCATGTGCAGCTCGCCCAGCTCGCGTTCGACGATCGTGCGCGCCGTGCGCGCGGCCCACAGGTAGCGCCACGCGTTCATGTCGACGTGGTGACGCTCGGCCACCTCCAGGAACACGATCTGGTCACGAAGTCGGGTTTGTTCACGGAACACGGCACATCTCCGGGGGCTGAACGGGCGGGTGCCCGTGCCGACATCTTCATGGGCCCGCCGCGCGCCCGAAGCGCAGAAAAAGGGCGGTGTGCGGCCCTTTCATCGGCGATTCCCCGCCAGCGCAGGCCCGAGATTTGCTCCAATGCTCCACAGGAGGCCCCCCATGCAGACACTGGACGAGATGTTGGCCCTGCACCTGCTCACGGCCGACCAGCACGCCGAGATCTGCGCGTGGGTGGCGCAGGCCAAGACGCCCGAGGCCATCATGCAGATGCGCCCGGCGCTGTGGCGACGGCTCGAGCTCGCGAGCGTGCTGATGAACTTCGACGCCGACCTGACGCAGCCGCCGCTGCAGGGCTGAGCGGCGCGGCGGCCTACTTCCAGGCGAAGAGCGGCTGCTCGAAGTGCGCCACGCGCGTGGCGCGGCCTTCCAGGCAGACCTCGCGGAACTGGTAGAGCAGCGCCGCGGTGGGCGCGGCGATCCAGTCGTCGCCCACGGGCATTCGCAGCACGGCGTGCTCGCTCTCGTCGATGCGGTCGAGCAGCGGGGCATCGGCGCGCAGGAACTCGGACACGCGGATGCGGTGCACGCTCGCCACCTCGTGAGGGTTGGGCACGAGCTCGCGGGCCGCGCCGGCCCACACCACCACCGGCGTGATGACGAAGCCCGAGCGGGTGACGAAGTCGTCGAGCCGGCCCAGCACGGCGCTTGCGTCGAGGCTCAGGTTCACCTCTTCGGCCATCTCGCGCAGGGCGGCCTGCTCGGGCGATTCGCCCGGGTCCAAGCGCCCACCCGGCAGCGCCCACTGGCCGGCATGGCGGCGCAGCTGCATCGAGCGCCGCGTGAGCAGCAGGGCGGCCTGCGTGCTCCAGCTGGCGGGCTTGGCGAGGCCGCGCAGGTCGGCCCCGAGCCCTTCGTCGACGACGGCAAGCGCCACGGCGGCGGTGGGCAGGGGCTCGCCAGGTGGGGCGGATGCGGCCTGCACGGGGAAGGCCGCCAGGTGGCGGGCGATGCGCTCGCGCAGGGTATCGTCGCGCGGCAGGTCGTGCGGTGAAGGCATGGTCAGGCATCGACGATGCCGCAGTTCCGGTTCTGCTGCAATCGCGCTTGTCCTGCCACCCACCTTTGCTGCATGCGCTACCTGAGCTTCGACCTGAGCGACAACGCCGAGGGCGTGATCACGCTCGAAGCGCTGGCCGCCACGCCCGCCGCGCAGCACGCCGCCGTGCTGGCCGAGGTGCAGTCGGTGCTCGACTGGGCGTGGCGCGAGTTTCCGCACACGCATGGCCCCGCCGACGACGGCATGGACTGGGACCACGACCTGCAGGTTCAGCTCGAGGCCGGCGGCTGGCACGCCGTGACGCTCACGCTCTCGGCCTCGCCGCGTTTCGCCGATGCGTTCCGTGCGGCGTTCGGCGTGGGCGAGGGCTGAGCCGCCTCCACCGGCTCGGGCACCGGCACCTGCTGCGCCGCCAGGCGGGCCAGGCCGCTTGCGAGATCGCGCGCGCGAAGCTCCAGCACGTCGGCGCCGTGCTGTTCGTAGACCACGAGGGTGTCGCCCACGCCGGGCCCGCGCACTCGCCAGCCCCCGCGCCCCCCTTCGTCGAAGGGCTCGGTGGGCATCGAACTCGCAAGCAGCGCGAGGTAGCGCGAGGCGGCATACGGTTCGACGAAGCGGGTGAGCCGCAGCTCGCTGCCGTCGGCGAAGCGGCCGCTCCGCATCAGCACGATGCCGCCGGTGCGCATCGGCGTGGCGTGCACCTCGGCGGCGTCGCGGAAGAGCCGCTGCACATCGAGCGCCGGGCACGCGGCCGTGGCGCCGGGCCCGTGCCGCTCGCCGGGTTCGCTGCCCGCCCGCAACGCACCGGCGGCGGCGAGCACCAGCGCTGCGCAGGCCACGCCGAGCCACCGCGCGGGGTGTGCAGGGGGCAGGGTGACGAGGAGCTGGCGCATGGTCGATCGGTGGATGGGGCGGCCAGTGTGGCGCCGCCCGGTTTCACGCCCGCTGCGCGCATGTTTCGTTTGTAGGGCTTGCCCCAGGGTGCGGCTTCGCCTCGGTGACAGCCGCCGCAACAGGCGGCTGCAAGCATCGGGCCCCCATCCACCTCAAGGGAGACCCACGCATGAAGCTCTACAACGCTGCGCTGCCGGCACCCAACCCGCGCCGCGTGCGCATCTTCCTCGCGGAGAAGGGCCTGAGCCTGCCGCTGGAAGACGTGTCGATCCGCGAGCGCGCGCACAAGTCGCCCGAGTTCCGGCAGAAGAACAGCCTGGGCCAGTTGCCCGTGCTCGCGCTCGACGACGGCACGCACCTGAGCGAGAGCGTGTCGATCTGCCGCTACCTGGAGGAGCTGCACCCCGAGCCGCCGCTCTTCGGTCGCAGTGCCCTCGAACGTGCGAACGTCGACATGTGGATCCGCCGCCTCGAGATGACGGTGATGACGCCGGTGGGCGCGGTCTGGGTGCACACGCACCCGTTCACCGCCCGCCTGGGGACGCAGTACAAGGACTACGGCGAGTCGAACCGCGAGCGTTATGCGCGTGCCCTGCAGTGGCTCGACCGCGAGCTCGAAGGCCGCGAGTTCGTGACCGGCGGCGCCTTCAGCATGGCCGACATCATCGGCCTCGTGACGCTCGACTTCGCGACCTTCATCGGCCTGGAGCTGCCGGCCGACACGCCGCACCTGCACGCCTGGCATGCGCGGGTCTCGGCGCGGCCGAGCGCCACCGCCTAGGGCCGGTCCAGCCGGTCGTCGAGCGCATCGATCCACAGCACCGCGCACTCGTAGCCGAAGTCGAGTGCTTCGGTGGCGCTCGCGTGGTGGCGGGTGGGCACGTCGACTGCCACCTCGTCCTCGCTCTCGGAGCCGCGAACATGCACGCTCACCGGCCACATCGCCAGCGTCGCGGCGGCCACGGTGGACAGCCGGATGCGGTAGCCGCTGTGGGCGCCGACCGCCTCCACGCGCGGCCCGTGGCGTGTGATCTCGTACTTCACGCGCGCGGCCGCGTGGCCCGGCGACGCGCCCAGAGCACCAGCGCGCCGATGCCGGCCAGCAACAGCGGCGCCGGCTCGGGCACGGCGGCCACGTTGCCGAACCAGATGTTGTCGACGTAGGCGGGGAAGCGCATGAAGTGCGAATCGCCGAACGACAGCGACGAGATGCCCGATTCGGAGCTGAAGCTGACGCGCTGGTTGCCGAAGTCGCGCGGCGCCGAGGGGCCGTGCTCGTAGCCCCAGACATGAAAGCTCTCGGAGTAGCCCGACGGCCCGGAGGCGCGCAGGTCGAGGATGTCTTCGGGCAGCCAGCGCAGGTGCAGGCTCACATGGGTGGGCAGGCTCGCGCCGGCGAAGGTGATGACCGTGTCTCCCGACGCCCGCATGCTCTGCCCGGTGGGGCCGTCGGCCGGCCAGAGCCAGCCGCCGTCGATGATGACGCCCCGGGCGGCGTAGGCCTGCGGATCGATGGGCTGCACGTAAGGCGTCCACCAACTGTCGGGGTACACCGTCATGGTCAGCTCTTCGAAGCCGATCCAGGCGGCGTTCGTGCTGCCCAAGGGGGCGGCGAGCGACGCGGCGAGGGCAAGGCGAATGGCAGTCTTGCGCATGGAAACCTCCTGGGGGGGTGGGTGCGGCTCAGTACTGCAGCTTCGGGTACCAGTCGGTGCCGCGGCCGCCTGGCGTGAGGTCGAGGATCGACCAGAGGGAAGCGATGTCGGGGGCGTCGCGCGGGTCCTGGCCGGGGTCGGCCATCTCCTTGGTCATCTCGCTGGCCCAGAAGAGCCGCACCTCGTCGCCTTCGCGCTGGAACACCACGAGCGCGGGGTATTCGTTGCCGTCGGGCGTGAGGATGCCGAGGTCGCGCGCGTAGTCGTCGCCGACGGTCTGCACGAAGTTGAGGTCGCGCCAGCCGCGTTCCTGCGCGAAGGCGTACTGCCGGCCGACCGGGGAGCGGCCGAGGATCTTGAGCGCCACGCGCTGCTTGATGTCGGCGGCGTTGCCGTTCACCGCGCCCAGCCAGTTGGTGCACATGGGACAGGGCCGCTGGCGCTCGGGGCCGTACATCCAGAAGTAGGTGACCAGCGTGTCCTTGTCGCCGAACAGGTCGCGCAGGCCGCAATCGAAGCCCTGTTCGTCCATGAACCGGTAGTTCTTGCGGATCACCGGGCCGGGCGGCAGCGCACGGCGCTGTTCGACCAGGCGGGTCATGTGGCGGCGGAACTCGATCTCTTCCTGCAGCAGCTTCTGCCGGGCGGCGTCGTACTCGGGCGAGGCACCGGGAAACGGCGTCTTCGCGCGGGCGGCCAGTTCGGCCGAAGAGGCGAGGGCAGCGGGCATGGGCGAACTCCTGAGCAATGCGACAGCCGGGGCGAAAGCAGGGGAAGGCGCGCAGTTGCGGCAAGCGCCGTTCCCGGGCCGCACGGCATCGGCGGCAGGCCCGACCGGTAGACTCCAGCGCCGGCGGGCCATCTGGACCCGTGAACGACATCAACCGAGGAGTGGCGCGTGACGAAGTGGATGCGATGGCTGGGTCTGTGTGGTCTGCTGGCATTGGCCGGCTGCGGCGGTGGCGGTGATGGCGGTGCGGGCTCGGGCCCCGGCTTCGGCGACCCGCGCAACGGCACCTACCTGGCTTATGCGGCGAACGCCCGCGTCTACGAGCTCACCGTCAACTTCGACAGCGGCACCTATCGCATGCAGGGCCACGGCATCGACGTGCCAGGCAGCTTCACGGCCAGTGGCGGCAGCTACGTCATCGGCGGCAATGCACGCTTTCGCACCGCGACCGACCTGGTGGTCGGCGGCTTCAACTTCGGCAACGGCGTCACGAGCTTCGTGGCGGCGCGGCAGTTCGTCACCTCGGCGGCCGGGCTCACGCACACCTTCAACGGCATGGGCATCAACCTGAGCGGCAGCACGCCCAATGCCTCGCGCATCTTCTCGTCGCGCTTCTCGTCGGGCACCCTGCAGACCTGCACCGACAACGTCATCTATTCGATCGCGACCTGCCCGTCGGCCTCGGTCTACACCTACACGCTGAGCTTCAACGGCAGCGAGATCACCGGCGTCGATGCGGCCCACAACGACACCATCCGCTTCCGCGTGGCGCGCTCGGGCAACCTGCTCGTCTACCTGCGCGCCGAGACGCCCACCGGCGGTGTGCCCAGCTTCCGCATCGGCCTGCCTGAAACCGCGGGTCTCGCGGGGGGCACGTTCGTCGGCGCCAGCACCCTGGGCAACTGGGCGACCACGGTGCTCACCAATACGAGCTACGACATCGCGGGCCTGCGCGCCAACGGCAACAACTTCGCCGACGCGGCGTCCCTGGCGGCCCTGGCGGGCACCCCGCCTGCCGGCATCCGCGCCGGCGTGCGCATCAGCGACAACGGCACGCTCTTCGTGATGCAGGGCAGTCCGCTGTCGGTGGTGGTCGGTGCGAACTCGGCGCCCACCGCCGGCTACATCGAGATCGGCCTGCCCTAGCGCGCTACAGCATCGCCAGCGCGCTCGGCCCGCCGGGTGGCGGGAAGAGCGCGTCGAGCTCGCGCAGTTCGTCCGGCATGAGCGGCCGTTCCAGGGCGGTCGCGTTCTCCTGCACGCGCTCGGCGTGGCTGGTCTTGGGGATCACGATCACGTCGCGCGCGAGCAGCCAGGCGAGCGCAGCCTGGGCCGGCGTGCGGCCGGTGCTCAGGGCAAACGAGGCGAGGGCCGGGTCGCGCAGCAGGCGCCCCTGGTCGGTTGGCGAATAGGCCATCACCGGGATGCGCTGCTCGCGCTGCCAGGGCGCAAGGTCCCACTCGATGCCGCGCTCGCCCAGGTGGTACAGCACCTGGTTGGTCTGCACCGAGGCGCCGCCGCTCAGCGCGTGCAGCGACTTCATCTTGCGCAGGTCGAAGTTGCTCACGCCCCAGTGGCGGATCTTGCCTTCGCGCTGCAGCGCCTCGAAGGCCTGCACCGTCTCGGCGAGCGGCACGCTGCCGGGCCAGTGCAGCAGGTAGAGGTCGAGGCGGTCGGTCCGCAGGCGCTTCAGGCTCGCCTCGCACGACGCGGTCATTGCCTGCTGCGACGCGTTGTGCGGGTAGACCTTGCTGACGAGGAACAC
>DASWSY010000451.1:0-4311 GCA_036402415.1 Rhizobacter sp.
CAAACAGGCCTGCCCGCGTCGTTGTCACCCGCTTGTCACTCTCCGGATTCGGGCGCACACTGGTTTCGACTTCTGCGATTTCCCGCCCCCTCTTCCTCCCCTCCCTCTTCTCCCCCTCCCCCCTTCCCAGCCTTTCCTTCCCCGCTTTTCCCACCCGCCTTGCGAAAGGAGTCCCCGATGAATTTGACGATCAGCGGCCATCACCTCGATGTGAGCCCAGCCCTGCGTGAGTACGTGCTTACGAAATTGGACCGGATCACACGTCACTTCGATCAAGTCGTGGACATCAACGTGCTGCTGTCGGTCGAGAAGCTGAAGGAGAAGGAGCGAAGGCAGAAGGCCGAGGTCACGCTGCACGTGAAGGGCAAGGACATCTTCGTGGAGCACTCGCACGAAGACCTGTACGCCGCGATCGACCAGCTGATGGACAAGCTCGACCGCCAGGTGTGCCGCCACAAGGACAAGCTCCAGGACCACCACCACGTGGCGGTCAAGCGCATGGACGCCACCCTCTGAACCCCTGACGGAACCGCATCGCCCCGATGCACAAGCGGCCTGCGGGCCGCTTTTTCGTCCCTGGCGCCGCCACGGCGTTGGCAGCATTGCCACACCCCCGCCGGCGAAGTGCCGCGGTCGTTGCTGCTGCGCAGCAGCGAGTGCACAATTCCTCGCATTGCCCATGCACGAGCGTGCGCACGGACGGGGGCCGGTTCTATGATCGCTCCGCCGGTCGCTTGTGGAACCGGGCGCCTCCTGCGAGGCTCGAACGTGACCCGCCGATGAACCGACTGTCCGCCATCCTGCCCCCCGCCAACGTGCTCGTTGACGTGGAGGCCACCAGCAAGAAGCGCGCGTTCGAGCACGCCGGCCTGCTGTTCGAGAACCAGCACTCGATCGCGCGTGCGACGGTCACCGACAACCTCTTCGCCCGCGAGCGCCTGGGTTCCACCGGCCTCGGCCATGGCGTGGCCATCCCGCACGGCCGCATCAAGGGTCTGAAGAACCCGCTGGCCGCCGTGGTGCGGGTGCAGCAGCCCATCCCGTTCGACGCTCCCGACGACGAGCCGGTGAGCCTCCTGATCTTCCTCTTGGTGCCCGAAGCGGCCACCCAGCGGCACCTGGAGATCCTCTCCGAGATCGCCGAGATGCTGAGTGACCGCGAGCTGCGCGAGCGCCTCAAGACCGAGCTCACCGCTGCCAAGGTGCATGAACTGATCTCCAACTGGGAACCGTTGAAGTCGGTCGCCTGACGGCCGGCCTGCCTGCGGTTATCCTCGCCGCGTGAAGCCCTCAGTCATCAGCGCGGAAGCGCTGTTCGAAGAACACCGCACAGCCCTGCGCTGGGAATGGGTCGCCGGCCACGCGCACCCCGAGCGCCGCTTCGACGAAGCCGCGGTGCGCAACGCGCAATCCGCCGCCGACCTGGTGGGCTACCTCAACTACATCCACCCCTATCGGGTGCAGATCGTCGGCCGCCGGGAAGTGGCCTACCTCCAGGACTCGTCGCCCGAGGACCAGGAGCGCCGCATCCAGCGCATCGTCACGCTGGAACCGCCGGTCGTCATCGTGGCCGACAACCAGACCCCGCCCGACAAGCTCGTGGCCCTGTGCGACCGCGCCGACATCCCCCTTTTCGTCACCGACGGTTCGGCCGGCCACGTGATCGACGTGGTGCGCGGCTACTTGGCGCAGTTGTTCGCAGAGCGCACGACGCGCCATGGGGTCTTCATGGACATCCTGGGCGTGGGCGTCCTGCTCACCGGCGAATCGGGTCTGGGCAAGAGCGAACTCGGCCTCGAACTCATCTCGCGCGGTCACGGCCTGGTGGCCGACGACGCGGTCGATCTCTATCGCATCTCGCAGACTGCCATCGAAGGGCGCTGCCCCGAGCTGCTGATGAACCTGCTGGAGGTGCGCGGCATCGGCCTGCTCGACATCAAGTCGATCTTTGGCGAGACCGCGGTGCGCCGCAAGATGAGGCTGAAGCTCATCGTGCACCTCGTCCGCAAGGAAACGCTGGAGCGCGACTTCGAGCGCCTGCCCTACGAGCCGCTGAACGAAGACGTCTTGAACGTCCCCATTCGCAAGGTGGTGATCGCGGTGGATGCGGGCCGCAACCTGGCCGTGCTGGTGGAAGCGGCGGTGCGCAACACCATCCTGCAACTGCGCGGCATCGACACCTACCGCGAGTTCATCGAGCGCCACCAGCGGGCGATGCAAAAACCCGAGTAGATCGGCCCCCCAGTCGCTGCGCTCCTGCCCCCGAGGGGCACCACCCATCGGCCCGGGGGACCCGGGCCTTGGGCGTGGCTTGATGGAGCGCCCTGCTTCGCGGGCGCGTCGCGTCTGCTACTTGCCTTGCTTGTACTGGCAGTTTTTCTTCGTGCAGACGGCGTAGAGCGACAGCGCGTGGTCCTGGAGCTGGAAGCCCTTCGATTCGGCGATGGTGTTCTGGCGTTTCTCGATCTCGGCGTCGTAGAACTCCTCGACGCGGCCGCAGTCGATGCACACGAGGTGGTCGTGGTGCTTGCCCTCGTTGAGCTCGAACACCGCCTTGCCCGACTCGAAGTGGTTGCGCGACAGGATGCCCGCCTGCTCGAACTGCATGAGCACGCGGTAGACCGTCGCCAGGCCGATGTCGGCGCCTTCGGTCAGCAGCGCCTTGAAGACGTCTTCCGCGGTCATGTGCCGCTGGCTGGACTGGTGGAACACGTCCAGGATCTTGATGCGAGGCAGCGTGGCCTTGAGGCCACTGCTCTTGAGGTCGTCGGCGTTTGACATGGCGGTGGTCCAGCGGGATGCACCGCACCCCTAGAATCCGCGGATCATATCGAGGTTGGCCTGCCGCCGGCGGGCCGCCGTCCCTCACGCCTCACCCCATGCGCATGCCCCTTTCCCGCCTCCTTGCCCTCGGGACGGCCGGCCCGCTGGCCGCCTTCCTGCTCGCCGGCTGCAGCTCGCTGCAGACCAGCGACCACTTCCTCGGCTTCATCACCCCCTACCGCATCGAGGTCGTGCAGGGCAACGTGCTCACCAAGGAACAGATCGCCCTCGTGAAACCCGGCCAGACCCGCGCGCAGGTGCGCGACATCCTCGGCTCGCCGCTGCTGACCGACATCTTCCATGCCGACCGCTGGGACTACGTCTTCAGCATCCGTCGCCAGGGCGCGGAGCCGCAGCAGCGCAAGGTGGTCGTGCTCTTCGAGGGCGAGCAGCTCAAGAGCATCGACGCCCCCGACCTTCCGTCCGAGCGCGACTTCGTCGCCTCGATCGACACGCAAAAGACGCCGCGCAAGACGCCCAAGCTCGCGCTGACGCCCGAAGAGATCAAGGCCCTGCCGGTCCCGCCCAAGACCGAGGCCGCCGCCTCGGCCCCCGAAGGCCCGTTGCGCAGCTACCCGCCGCTGGAGCCCCGCACATGAGCGCCTCACCGCTGCGCATCGCCATCGCCGGCGCGTCCGGCCGCATGGGCCGCATGCTGATCGAGGCGGTGCTGGCCGCCGACGACTGCCAGCTCGCCGGCGCGCTCGACGTGCCGGGCAGCCCCGCGCTCGGGCAAGACGCCGCCGCCTTCCTCGGCCGCACGAGCGGTGTGCACATCACCGCCGACCTGAAAGTGGGCCTCGCCAACGCGCAGGTGCTGATCGACTTCACCCGCCCCGAGGGCACGATGGCGCACCTGGCGGCGTGCCGCGAGCTGGGCGTGAAGCTTGTCGTCGGCACCACGGGCCTGTCCGACGCGCAGAAGGCCGAGATCGCCGCACAGGCCCAGCACATCGCCATCGTGCAGTCGCCCAACATGAGCGTGGGCGTGAACGTGCTGATGCGCCTGCTCGACGTGGCCGCACGCGCCCTGAGCGAGGGCTACGACATCGAGATCATCGAGGCCCACCACCGGCACAAGGTCGACGCACCGAGCGGTACTGCGCTCGCGATGGGCGAAACCATCGCGGCCGCGCTCGGGCGGAATTTGAAGGACTGCGCCGTCTACGCCCGTGAAGGCGTGACCGGCGAGCGCGACCCGTCGACCATCGGCTTCGCCACCATCCGCGGCGGCGACATCATCGGCGACCACACCGCGCTCTTCGCCGGCACCGGCGAGCGCATCGAGATCTCGCACAAGAGCGGCAGCCGTGCCGGGTATGCGCAGGGCAGCGTGCGCGCCGCGCGCTTCCTGCGAGACAAGCAAAACGGCCTCTACACCATGAACGACGTGCTGGGGCTGCGCTGAACATGGGCGGCTTCGCACAGTTCTGGCAACAGGGCGACGTCATCACGCGCGGCGTGGCCGTGCTGCTGTTGCTGATGTCG
>DASWSY010000452.1:0-4023 GCA_036402415.1 Rhizobacter sp.
AGTTGCTTCGCGGCTGCAGGAGACGCAGCCGCCGCACCAGGCAGGGAGGTCCGCCCAAGGCCTGGTGTGACAACACCGGGCGGATGGAGCAATTCAATGAACGCACTCTCTCGCACCTTCGTGGCGCTGACCCTCGCCGCCTTCGGCGGCACCACCTTTGCCGCCAACCTGCACTGCCGGCCCGACGTGAAGGTCGTGAACGAAAAGCCCGCCTCGATCAAGGTGCTGAAGTTCAAGTACAAGGTCAACGGTTCCTCCCACACCGAAGGCCTGAACAACCGGAAGATCGCCGCCAACGGCGACGACGACACCTGGAAGAGCCAGCGCCTCAACCATGTGGCCGAAGGCATTGCCATCACCGACATCGCCGTCGAGTTCAAGAACGACAACAGCGGTGCGGGCGACGGCTACGGGCCTGCGGTGTCGACGGCCTGGTTCGCGCAGACGGGCACCTGCGACAACGACCGCACCTACACCGTCACGGTGCGCTGAGGCAGGTCCTCCAGGGTGGCCGTCCAGCCGACGATGCCCCCCTGGGCCCGGATCATGTCGAGGGCCGCCTGCTTGAACTCGGGGAAGTACGAGCCGGTGGCCTCTTCGATGAGCAGGCATTCGTAACCGCGGTCGTTGGCCTCGCGCATGGTGGTCTGCACGCAGACTTCGGTGGTCACGCCGCCGAAGATCAGGTGGGTGATGCCGCGCCGCTGCAGTTCGTCGCCGAGGTGGGTGCCGTAGAAGGCGCCCTTGCCGGGTTTGGCGATCACGAGGTCGCCGTCCTGCGGCAGCAGTTCGGGCACGAAGCCCGCGCCGGGTTCCCCGAGGATCAGGATGCGGCCCATCGGGCCCGGGTCGCCGATGCGCAAGCTGGGTTTGCCGCGCAGGCGTTTGGCGGGCGGGCAGTCCGACAGGTCGGGCTGGTGGCATTCCTGGGTGTGGATGACGAGGATGCCGTTGGCCCGGCACCACGCGATGAGCTCGGCCGCTGCCGGCACCACCGGCTTCAGCAGCGAGACGTCGTTGCCGAGGGTGGCGCCAAAGCCACCGGGCTCGATGAAGTCGCGCTGCATGTCGATCATCACGAGCGCGGTGTGCGCCGGGTCGAAGCTGAACGGGCCTGGAATTGCGTCGATCGTGATCATCGAAGCATTTCCAGGGCGAACACCGCGGAACCGGCTTTGCCGGGCCGCTGGTGTTGCCCCCTTGAGGGGGCGGCCGAAGGCCGTAGGGGGTGGCCCATCAGTGTGCACTGCCGCCCATGAAGGCGCCGAGGCGGTTGCGGTCGGCCTGCCGTGCGTCGGTCTCGTGCACCACCTGGCCACCGCTCATCACGGCGATGCGGTCTGACAGAGCCAGCAGCTCGTCGAGGTCTTCGCTGATGAGCAGCACCGCACCACCGCGGTTGCGCACGTCCATCAGACGTTGATGAATTTCGGCCACCGCCGCGAAGTCGAGGCCGAAGACGGGGTTGGAGACGATCAGCACCTCGGCGTCATCGCTCAGCTCGCGCGCCAGCACGGCCCGCTGCACGTTGCCGCCGGAGAGCGAACGGATCTGCGCCAGCTCGCCGCGGGTCTTCACGCCGAACTCACCGATGAGCTTGCGCGCACGCTCGCGCAGCGTGCGGCCGCGCATCCAGCCGAGGCGCGAGGCGGGCGCGACGTCGAAGGAACGCAGGCCGATGTTGTCTGACACGCTCATGTCGCCCACGCAGGCGTTGCGCAGCGGCTCTTCGGGCAGGCTGCGCACCTTGAGGCGCCGGTTCTGCGCACGCGTGGCCGCGAAGCGCTCGGCGCCGACCCACACCTCGCCCGACACCCGCCGGCGCTGGCCGACAAGGGCTTCGGCGAACTCGCGCTGGCCGTTGCCGGAGACCCCGGCGATGCCGACGATTTCTCCCGCGTGCACGTTCACCGACAAGCCCGCCACCGCGACCTGCCCACGGTCGCCGTCGACCACCAGCGACTTCACCTGCAGCATGGCGTTGCCCCGCTCACGCTCGGCACGCTGCGGCGCGGCGAATTCGCGCTTCGCTTCGCCCTCGCTGCCCACCATCTCGGCGGCGAGCTGCTGCGGCGTGGTCTCGTCGACACGGTGCGCGGCCACGAGCTTGCCCTTGCGCAGCACGCTCACGTCATCGGCATAGGCCGTGACCTCGCGGAACTTGTGGGTGATGAGGACGATGCTGCACTCGCCCGCATGCGCCCGGTCGCGCAGCAGGCCCAGCACTTCGTCGGCTTCCTGCGGCGTGAGCACCGAGGTCGGCTCGTCGAGGATGAGCAGGCGCGGCTTGAGCAAGAGCTGCTTCAGGATCTCGAGCTTCTGCTTCTGCCCGGCCGACAGCTCCTGCGGCGTCGCATCGAGGTCGAGCTTGAAGGGCGTGGTCTTCATGAACTCGGCCAGTGCCGCACGTTCCTTCTTCCAGTCGATCACCGCCGGCAGGTGGCCGCGCGCGAGCAGCAGGTTCTCGGCCACCGTCATGCCGGGCACCACGGTGAAGTGCTGGTAGACCATGCCGATGCCCAGGTCGCGCGCGATCACGGGGCTGGCGATGTCGTGCTCGCGGCCGTCGAGCAGCACGGCGCCTTCTTCCGCACGCTGGTAGCCGACGACACACTTCACGAGCGTGCTCTTGCCCGCGCCGTTTTCGCCGAGCAGTGCGTGCACGGTGCCGGGCCGCACCTTGAGCGAACAATGGTCGAGTGCGGTGAACGCGCCGAAGCGTTTGGTGAGCTCGAAGGTGTCGAGCGCGAGCGCACCGGTCGGGCGCGGCACGGGGTCGAGCGGCGCGGTCATGCGATCACCGCCTCGATCACCGCCTTGGAATCGGAGACGGCGCCGAACACCCCACCCTGCATCGTCACCATCTTCAGTGCCGCCAGGTGGTTGCCGAGGTCGGTGGCGCCGGTGCAGTCCGACAGGATCAGGCACTCGTAGCCGCGGTCGTTGGCGTCGCGCATCGTCGTGTGCACGCAGACGTCGGTGGTGATGCCGGTGAGGATCAGGTTGCGGATGCCGCGCGTGTGCAGGACGAGGTCGAAGTTGGTCGCGTAGAACGAGCCCTTGCCGGGCTTGTCGATCACCGGCTCGCCGGGCAGCGGGGCCAGCTCGGGAATGATTTCCCAGCCGGGCTCGCCGATGGTGAGGATGCGGCCGCAGGGGCCCACGTCGCCGATGCCGATGCCGTTGGTGCCGGCCTGGCGCGAGCGCCAGAGTTTGTTGGCCGGCAGGTCCGAGAGGTCGGGCTTGTGGCCTTCGCGGGTGTGGATGAGCGTGTAGCCCGCCTCGCGCATCACCTTGAAGAGCTTCTTCAGCGGCTCGATCGGCGCGCGTGTCATCGAGATGTCGTAGCCCATCTTGTCGACGTAGCCGCCGGGGCCGCAGAAGTCGACCTGCATGTCGATGACGACGAGCGCGGTGTTGTCGGGCCGCAGGTCGCCGTCATACGGCCAGCGGTAAGGGTCGGCGGCGACGTAGCGCGCTTTCATCTCAAGCCACCTTCTTCAAGGGAGGAACCTCGGGGCCGGCATAGCTGCGCGTCGGCGCCTCGAAGCCGCAGCTCGTGCCGTCGGTCACCTGCACGCTGGCTTCCCACGGCAGCACGTAGCGGCCGGCGGCCATGTCGTGCATGTAGGTGTAGGGGCAGTCCTGCGCGCCGCCCTTCACCGCCACGTAGCCTCGGTGGTAGAGCTGGTAGATGTTGTTCTCGACGCCCCAGGTTGCACGCGCCTCGCGCACGAGGTCGGGGCGCAACTCGCAGGTGATGATCTCGTCGGGGCGGCCGCTGCCTTCCACCATCACCGTGCCGTCGAAGTTGCAGAACATGCCCTCGCCCATCGAGTCGAAGGTGCCGTCGCTGCCGCACATGCACACGTTGGCGGTGTAGACGAGGTTGCAGAAGGCGTTGGCCTGGTTGGTGATCTTCCACGCGTGGCGGATCGGCGCCGTGTAGCCCGCCGTGCGGATCACGATCTCGGCGCCCTTGTAGGTGGCCTCGCGCGCCATCTCGGGGAACATGCCGTCGTG
>DASWSY010000453.1:0-2869 GCA_036402415.1 Rhizobacter sp.
CGGCTGCGGCATGCTCCAGGGCAGGCGCACGAACTCGCGGCCCTGCGGCGGCAGACGGTCGACGACGCGGCCGGTGTCGGGCTCGTCGAGCGCCGGCGCGCCGGCCAGCACGCGGTAAAGCAGCAGTCCCATCGTCAGGACGTCGCGCACCGCCGCTTCGCGCGCGTGGCGCAGGCGGTTCGGGTCGAGCGGCATCGCGCGGTCGTTGGCGTGCTCGGTATGGGCCGCAGCGGGCAGGCCCGCGCCGGGCGCCATCACGCGAACCGTGCCCTGCTCGCTCACCACCACCTGGTGGAGTTGCAGGTCGCCATGGGCCAGGCCGGCTTCATGGACGAAGGCCAGGCCTTCGAGCGCCTGGACGATCCACTCGACCGCGTCTTCGGTGCCGGGCCTGGGGCCGGCGGCCAGGCGTTCGCCGAGGGTCACGCCAAGGGCCCGGTCGACGGCGACGTAGGGCCAGTGTTCCTGCACGCCGATCTCGACCGCATGCGCGAGGTTCGGGTGGTTGAGCCGCGCCGCATGGCGGGCCTCGGCGAGCCAGTGCTCCGTCGCCGCGGGGGTGACAGGTTGCACACGCGGCAAGGTGAGCATCAGTTCCTGGCCGGCGCGGGGGTCGTGCACCAGCCACACCATCGTGCGATCGCTCTTGCCCAGCAACTGGCGCAGCTCGAAGCGCCCGAGCGCCCGGGTGGGGTTCGGTTTCGGAGGTGCGTGTTCCGTTTCAAGCATGGAGGCGCATGGCAGCTTGCGCGCAAAAGGCGCGCCTGGACGGATTGGAGCGCCGGGCGACGTGACGCAATACGCGGATCAGGCGCGAAAAGAAGCCGCTATTCCCGCCCGCGGGTTCGCCGGGCCGCCGTCGAGCGCCTCATGTGACTTCGATCACGTCGCCATGCCCGTTGACCAGGGCACAACGCACCGGCTCGCCGGCGGTGATTGCTGCCACCGCGCGCCGGTAGCGCAGCATCTGTTCACGGTAGGCGGCCTGCTCGCCGGGCTGGAGCGCCAGCTTGTAGTCGAGCACCCACCAGGTGGGGCCGGACCCGTCGTCGAGACGAACCAGGCGGTCGAGCCGCAGCACCTCGCCAGCGTCGGCCATGGGCACCTCGTTGCCGGCCCACAGCACGGCCGGGCCGGACAGGAAGCGCCGGCATTGGGGATTGCGCCAAATGGCACCGGCCATGCGGGCCACGTCGCTGGCCGGTGCAGCGAACTCGGCCGCGGCAGCCTCGGCCAGCACCGCCAGATCGGAGGGTGCCTGCTGGCTGGCCCATTCGAGCACGCGGTGCACGGCCTTGCCGAGGCGGGTGGCGGGGGTGTCGGGCGAGCGCGGCGAGGCAGGCACCTGCTGCGCCGCCGGCGGGCCCTCGGGCAGCACCTGCAGGGAGACGGGGCCACTCATGGCGGCGTCGGACTGGGCGGGCACGGCCGGCACCCAGGCTTGCGCCACCGGCTCGACGCGCGCCCACCACGAGGGGCCCGGGGTGTACGGCTCGGTGCGACTGAACACGAGCCGCTCGCGTGCGCGCGTCATCGCGACATAGAGGCCGTTGAGCTCCTCGCGTTCGCGGGCCTGCAGCTCTGCGGCCATCAGGTCGCGCAGCGACGGGGGGCATTGGGCCTCGGAGTAGAGGAAGGCGCAGCGCCGCGGGCGATCGGCCTCGACCGGCCAGTCCACCAGCAGCGTGGCGGTGTCGGCCCGGGGCGCCTCCGGCTGTGCGTCCATCACGAACACGACCTTCGCTTCCAGGCCTTTCGCGCCGTGAACCGTGAGCAACTGCACCGCATCGGGCTGCGCGGGCACGGCAGCCTTGAGCAGGCGGCGCTTCAAGGCCCGCACGAAGTTGTAGGGGGTCGCGTAGCGGGCACCGTCGAGCGAGAGCGCCTGTGCCAGCAGCGCATCGATCGCGTTGAGCGCCGCCAGCCGCTGCTCGGGCGGCACCACCGCGGCCACACGTTCACGCACCTCGCCTTCGAACACGATGCGGTCGAGCAGGTCGTGCGGCGGCAGGCGCAGCGCCGCGTCCCGCCATGCCGCGAGCAGGCGCGCGGCGCGAGCGAGCGCCGGGCTTGTCGCGCGCATCAGAGCCGACCACCAGTCGCCACCCAGCTCACGCGCGGCAAGTGCGAGCTGCACCAGGTCGTCGTCGCTCGCACCGAAGACCGGGCTGCGCAGCGCGTGCGCGAGCGACAGGCGGTGCTCGGGCGAAGCCAGCACGTCGAGCACGGCGACGAGGTCGCGCACCTCGGCGGCGTCCATCAACGCATGGTCTTCGGCGGCCGCGTAGGGCAGGTGCAACGCCTGCAGCTCGCGCGCCACCAGGCGCAGCGACGCACGCTTGCGGCACAGCACGAACACCTCTCCCGCACGCGCCTGGCCGCTGTGCAGCAGCTCGTGGATCGCATGGGCCACGTGCCGCGCTTCCTGCTCGCGCAGCAGCGTCTCGGGCTCGTGCCGGGGCACGCTCAGGCTGTCGCGCCAGAGCGCCGGTGCGGCAGGCAGGCCCCTGGCCGGCTTCGGCGGGCGCATCACCGGCGGCAAGGCAAGCACGCCGGCCGCGGGCACCGGCGCCAGCTCGGTGGTGTGCACACGGAAGCCGTCGTACAGGCGCTCCTGCTGCGCCTGCTTGAACACCTCGTTCACCGCCGCCAGCACCTCGGGCGCGTTGCGACGGGTGTGGTCGCAGGCCAGCCAGGTGCCGTGCAGGCCTTCGGTGACGAACTCGCGCGCCGCACCAAACACCCGCGGCTCCGCGCGGCGGAAGCGGTAGATGCTCTGCTTGGGGTCGCCGACGATGAAGACCCCCGGCGGCCGCTGGCCGCTCGCGCCTCCGCCCGCACCCGCATACGCCGACAGCCAGCTGTGCAG
>DASWSY010000454.1:0-2019 GCA_036402415.1 Rhizobacter sp.
ACGAGGGCTTCGCTAAGCGGGTGGAGGAAGAGGGCATCACCTTCATCGGGCCGAAGCATTACTCGATCGCGGCCATGGGCGACAAGATCGCCTCCAAGAAGCTGGCGAACGAGGCGCGCGTCAACACGATCCCGGGCCACAACGCCGCCATCGCGGGTGCGAAGGAAGCCGTCGAGATCGCCAAGAAGATCGGCTACCCGGTGATGATCAAGGCGAGTGCCGGCGGCGGTGGCAAGGGCCTGCGCGTGGCCTACAGCGACAAGGAGGCCTTCGATGGCTTCACCGCCTGCCAGAACGAGGCCCGCAACAGCTTCGGCGACGACCGTGTGTTCATCGAAAAGTTCGTCGAGGAGCCGCGCCACATCGAGATCCAGGTGCTGGGCGATGGCCATTGCAACACCGTTTACCTGTGGGAGCGCGAGTGCTCCATCCAGCGCCGGCACCAGAAGGTGATCGAAGAGGCGCCAAGCCCCTTCCTCGACGACGCGACGCGCAAGGCGATGGGCGAGCAGGCGGTGGCCTTGGCGAAGGCGGTGAACTACCAGTCGGCCGGCACGGTGGAGTTCGTGGTCGGCAAGGACAAGAGCTTCTACTTCCTGGAGATGAACACCCGCCTGCAGGTGGAGCACCCGGTCACCGAGTGCATCACCGGCCTCGACCTGGTGGAGCTGATGATCCGCGTGGCGGCCGGCGAGAAGCTGCCTTTCAAGCAGGAAGATATCCAGCGCAACGGCTGGGCGATGGAATGCCGCATCAACGCGGAAGACCCCTTCCGCAACTTCCTGCCCTCGACCGGGCGCTTGGTGAAGTACGCACCTCCGAAGGAAGAGAACGGCGTGCGCGTCGACACGGGTGTGTACGAAGGCGGCGAGATCCCGATGTACTACGACTCGATGATCGCCAAGCTCATCGTGCACGGGAAGGACCGGCTGGAGGCCATCCGCAAGATGCGCGAGGCGCTGAACGGCTTTGCGATCCGGGGCATCAACTCCAACATCCCCTTCCAGGCGGCGCTGCTGGCGCACCCCGATTTCGTGGGTGGCAACTTCAACACAGGCTTCATCGCCGAGCACTACGGCCGTGGCTTCACCGCCGAAGCGGTGCCGCACGACGACCCGATGTTCCTGCGGGCGCTGGCCGCGGTGGCCAACCGCAAGCACCTGGAGCGTGCCAGCCGCATCAGCGGCCAGTTGCCGGGGCACGAGATGGAGATCGGCGCCGACTTCGTGGTGGTCACCGACCTCGGCGGCGGCAAGACCGAGCAGGTGCCGGTCAAGGTGGAAAAGCAGGGCGGTGGTTTCGAGGTGACGATGGGCGGCAAGACGAGCCGCATCGCCTTCGTGACGCCCCTGCGCGACATCGTGATACGCGGCACCTTCGACGGCGAGCCCTTCTGCGCGCAGATCGAGCGCTTGGGCCTGGCCTACCGCGTGGCCCACAACGGCACGCAGATCGAAGCGAAGGTGCTCACCCCGCGTGCGGCCGAGCTGAACGCGCTGATGCCGTTCAAGGCACCACCCGACCTGTCGAAGTTCCTGCTGTCGCCAATGCCTGGCCTCTTGGTCGACGTGGCGGTGACGAAGGGGCAGAAAGTGATGGCGGGCGAGAAGCTCGCGGTGATCGAGGCGATGAAGATGGAAAACATCCTCACGGCCACGCAAGACTGCGTGGTGGCCGAGGTGGCGGCGAGCAGGGGCGAGAGCCTGGCCGTCGACCAGGTCATCCTGAAGTTCGAGTGAGCGACGACATGAGCACGACGAGACCGTTCAAGGTGCTGGGCATCCAGCAGGTGGCGATCGGCGGGCCGAGCAAGGAGCGCCTGCGCACGCTGTGGGTCGATACGCTGGGCCTGGAAGTCACCGGCAATTTCGTCAGCGAGCGAGAAAACGTCGACGAAGACATCTGCGCGATGGGCAAGGGTGCCTTCAAGGTCGAGGTCGACCTGATGCAGCCGCTCGACCCCGAGAAGAAGCCCGCGGTGCACGCCACGCCGCTCAACCACATCGGCCTGTGGATCGA
>DASWSY010000455.1:0-2551 GCA_036402415.1 Rhizobacter sp.
GGGCGCCGGCGAGGAGCGGGAACGTAGCAGAAAGGCGCAGGTCGCGCTGTCGCGTCGTCGGCCCTCCTGACAACGGCTGCCGGGCCCCTCACCCGAGGGGGGCGTGATCCGGCCGCGGGCCGCTTCGCGTCTTTCCAGACAAGCCGCTTCACCTTCGAAGCGGCAAGCCCGGAGAGACGACCCATGAGCATCAAGGCCAGACAATTCCTCGAACAGAAGCTGCGCGAGACCCTCGCCGAGTGCCACGTGCCCGCCCTCGCGGCGGCGCTGGTGCGCGAGAAGGGCGACACCATCGTGAGTGCCGCCCAGGGGGTGCGCAAGGTCGGTGCCTCGGGAGCGGCGAACGCGGTGCAGCCCGGCGACAAGTTCAACCTCGGCTCCATCAGCAAGGTGATCACCGGCACGCTGATGGCCAAGCTGATCCAGGAAAACGTTGGCAATCTGCGCTGGAACACCAGGCTGGGTGACGTGTACCCCGAGCTGTGGTTCTTCGCCGCCGCGCGCGACGGCTACAAGAACGTGACCATCGAGCAGATGCTCGCGCACACCGCCGGCTTCCCCTACACCCCGGCCAACGACGAGGTGAACGACTGGATCACCTACACCCCGCTGGACATGACCAAGTCCAAGCTCCGCAAGCGCCGGGTGCTGTACGTGCTGAACTCGATCCTCGACAAGCCCGCCTACTGGCCGCCCACCAGCGGCTTCGAATACAGCGGCGGCGGCATCATCGCGGCGAGCATGGCCGAGAAGAAGACCGGCAAGACCTACGAAGACCTCGTCAAGCAGTACGTCTACACGCCGCTCGGCATGACGCAGTCGGGCTTCGGCGTGACCTCGAGCGGCGCGCTCACCGGCCCCTGGCAGCACCGCTGGGACGGCGACGCGCGCACCATCTCGGCCGAAACCAGCACCCACCTCGCCGGCTTCAACTGGGCCGCACGCGCGCCGGTGGGCAGCGCCTGCTGCTCGGCCGCCGACATGGGCAAGTTCATGCGCGAGCACCTGCGCAGCGACCCGCAGGTGCTGTCGACCGCCATGCGCGCCGACATGCAGACCCACGAGGTGTCGACGCACTCCGACTTCGTGCGCGGCGCGTGGGCCTCCACGAACCCCGGCTCGGCCTCGGCCGAGATCTGGCACAACGGCGACATCGGCACGGCCTATGCGCACATGTCGGTGCGGCCTGCCGAAGGCGTGGGCTATGCGGCGATGGCCAACCTGAGCTCCACCGTCTCGTCAGCCGCGGTGCACGAGATGCACGAGGTGATGGGCACCATGCACGCCAACTGGGCCGCGCTCTTCGGCGCCGGCAGCCCCGAGCTCGTGGAGTGCGCCCACCCCGTGCCCGCGCTCACCTTCAGCGGCTCCACGCTGTGGGCCTTCGGCCGCCGGCACGACGGCAGCGTGCGCCGCTTCAAGTCGACCAACCATGGTGCGGGGTTCAGCGCCATGGGTGACTTCGGCCCGGCGCGCATCAACTCCGGCCTCGGGGCCGCCACGTCGGCCGATGGCCAGAAGCTCTTCGTCATCGGCCGTGGGCTCGACAACAAGGCGTGGTTCGCGCGCTCGACCAACGGCGGCACGAGCTGGCAGGGCTGGGAGCCCATCCTCGCGGGCGTGTTCCTCTCGGGCATCGCCATCGCGTGCAACGCGTCGGGCTCCATCGTGCACGCGGTGGGCATCGGCCAGGACCGCCGCATGTGGCGCGCCCGCTCCGGCAACGGCGGCCAGAGCTGGACCGGCTGGACGCCCATCGGCCACGGCGTCTTCACCTCCGGCCCGGCCATCGCCTGCTCCAGCGACGGCAAGGTGGTGCACGTGGTCGCGCGTGGCAACGACCTGCGCGCCTGGCGCAACGTGTCCTCGGACAGCGGCAGCAACTTCCAGCCGCACTGGGCGCCGGTCGGCAAGGGTGTCTTCGGCTCGGGCCTCGGGCTCACCTGCAGCGACACCGGCAAGCGCGTGGTGCTCATGGGCCGCGGCTTCGACAAGTCGATGTGGACCAACATCAGCACCACCACCGGCGCGAGCTGGCAGGCGCACTGGAAGAAGGTCGACACCGGCACCTTCACCTCGGCGCCGGTGCTGGCCACCACCGCCGGCGGCGCGCACCTGCATGCCTATGCTTACGGGGGCAACTTCCGCATCTGGGGCAACCGCTCGCTCGACGGCGGCGCCACCTGGGCGGGCTGGGGCCAGAAGCACGACGACTTCTTCCTCTGACACGGCTTCACGGGCTGCGCGGCAGCCCTTCGATGCCGCGATCACGTTCATCTCACCTGGAGGACCCTCATGAAACGCATCCTTCCCCGCGCCGTGGCCCTGGCCTCGGCGCTCTCGGTGGCCTTCGCCACCACGGCGCAAGCCGCATCGCCGGCGGCCAGTGCGTGCCCGGACTATTTCTTCCTGAGCGGCAACCTCGCGCTCAACCCCAACTTCGAGGTGCCCGCAGCCGGCGTGCCCATCGGCAGCGCCAAGTGCTGGCAGAACGGCGACCCCTCGCCGGTGACCTCGGCCGCCGCCAACTGGCAGATGCACAGCAGCAACG
>DASWSY010000456.1:0-12028 GCA_036402415.1 Rhizobacter sp.
CGCGCTCTTCCTCTGGATGATCGTGCCGCTCGCGATGACGATCTACTTCTCGCTGATCCGCTACAGCCTGATGCAGCCGGAGGTGATCGACTGGGCAGGGCTGGACAACTACGAGTTCTTCGTCACCGACCCGTCGTTCGCGACGGCCGTGGGCAACACGCTGCTGCTCCTGGGCAGCGTGATCGCCATCACGGTCGTGGGCGGCGTCGCGCTGGCCTTGCTGATCGATGCGCCCTTCCCGGGGCGCGGCGTGGTGCGGCTGCTGCTGATCTCGCCCTTCTTCGTGATGCCCACCGTCAACGCGCTGATGTGGAAGCACATGATGATGAACCCGATCTACGGCGTGCTCGCCCAGGTCTGGATCTTCTTCGGCGCCGCGCCGGTGGACTGGCTCACCGACCTGCCGCTGGCCAGCGTGATCATCATGATTGCCTGGCAGTGGCTGCCGTTCGCCACCCTGATCTTCATCACCGCGCTGCAGTCGATGAACCGCGAGCAGCTGGAGGCCGCCCGCATGGACGGCGCCAACTATCTCCAGCAGCTGCGCTACATGGTGCTGCCGCACCTGGGCCGCTCCATCGCCGTGGTGGTGATGATCGAGATGATCTTCCTGCTGAGCGTCTTCGCCGAGATCTTCACCACCACGGGCGGAGGCCCCGGCAACGAGAGCACCAACGTCGCCTTCCTGATCTTCAAGCAGGCGCTGATGAACTTCGACGTGGGCGTGGCCTCGGCCGGCGCGCTCTTCGCGGTGGTGCTGGCCAACATCGCGGCCGTGTTCCTGATCCGCATGATCGGCAAGAACCTCGACTGAAGGACGAACGATGACCATGAAGCACATCGCCCTCGTCGTCCGCACGGTCTTCGCGTGGGCCCTCACGCTGCTGCTGGTGTTCCCGCTCATCTGGCTCGTGCTCACCGCGTTCAAGACCGAAGCACAGGCCATCGCCATTCCGCCCGAGCTCTTCTTCTCGCCCACGCTGGAAAGCTTCGAAGAGGTGAACACGCGCAGCGACTACCTGCTCTTCGCGAAGAACTCGGTGATCACGAGCGTGCTCTCCACCGTCCTGGGCCTGCTGATCGCCGCGCCGGCGGCGTACTCGATGGCCTTCTTCCGCACCGAGCGCACGCGCGACATCCTCATGTGGATGCTCTCCACCAAGATGATGCCGGCCGTGGGCGCGCTGGTGCCGGTCTACGTGATCGCGCAGACCGCCGGCATGCTGGACACCCTCACCGGCCTCACCATCGTCTTCACGCTGTCCAACCTGCCCATCATGGTGTGGATGCTGTACTCGGGCTTCAAGGACATCCCGCCCGACATCCTGGAGGCCGCGCGCATGGACGGCGCGGGCGTCTGGGGCGAGTTCATGCACGTGATCCGCCCGCTCGCCATGGGCACCATCGCGTCGACCGGCCTCCTGTGCCTGGTGCTGAGCTGGAACGAGGCCTTCTGGTCGCTCAACCTCAGCTCGGCCAAGGCGGGCACGCTGGCCACGCTCATCGCGTCGTACTCATCTCCCGAAGGCCTCTTCTGGGCCAAGTTGTCGGCCGCCTCATTGATGGCCATCGCGCCCATCGTGGTGGTCGGCTGGTTCAGCCAGAAACAACTCGTCCAAGGCCTCACCTTCGGCGCCGTCAAGTAAGGACTCCGCACATGGCATTCCTCGAACTCAGGCAGGTGGAAAAGTCCTTCCACAACGTGCAGATGATCAAGGGCATCGACCTCGCCATCGAGCGCGGCGAGTTCATCGTCTTCGTCGGCCCCTCGGGCTGCGGCAAGTCGACGCTCCTGCGCATGATCGCCGGCCTCACCGAGACCGACGGCGGCAGCATCCACCTCGACGGGCGCGACATCACCCGCCTGCCCTCGTCGAAGCGCGACCTGGCGATGGTGTTCCAGAGCTACGCGCTCTACCCGCACATGAGCGTGTTCGACAACATGTCGTTCGCGCTCCGCCTGGCCAAAGCCGACCGCAAGGTGATCGAGGAGAAGGTGAACCGCGCGGCGGAGATCCTGAACCTCACGCGCTACCTGCAGCGCACGCCCAAGGAGCTCTCGGGCGGCCAGCGCCAGCGTGTGGCCATCGGCCGCGCCATCGTGCGTGCGCCCAAGGTATTCCTCTTCGACGAGCCGCTGTCCAACCTCGACGCGGCGCTGCGCGGGCAGACGCGTGTCGAGATCGCCAAGCTGCACCGCGACCTGGGCGCCACCACCATCTACGTGACGCACGACCAGGTGGAGGCGATGACGCTCGCCGACCGCGTGGTGGTGCTGCGCGACGGCGCCATCGAGCAGGTGGGCTCGCCGCTCGAGCTCTACGACCGCCCGGCCAACCAGTTCGTGGCGCAGTTCATCGGCACGCCGCAGATGAACGTGGTCGACACCGCCCAGTTGCCCGCGCTGCGCGCCGCGGCGGGCGTGGCCGGCGTGCCCGACGGCTTCATCGGCGTGCGGCCCGAGAACGTGATGGTTCGGCCGGCGGGCGCCGGCCAGCTGGCCGGACGGGTGGAGCTCGTCGAGTCGCTGGGTGCCGACACCTTGATTCACGCGAGCGTGGGTGCCGACAGCGTGCACCTGGTCGCACGCCAGGCCGAGCGCACGACGCTCACGCCGGGCGACACGGTGGGGCTGGACATCGCCCCCGCTTCCTTCCACCTCTTCGACCGCCAGGGCAAGGCCGTGGCCGCGCACGCGTGAAGCGGGTCGAGCGCTGGGCCGCTCCCAAGCCGACCCGCATCCCCTTGGGGGATCGGCCGACGTACCCGTCGGACGAGGGGCAGACATGAATACCATTCTTCACATCGGACTCGGCTCGTTTCACCGGGCTCACCAAGCTGTCTATCTGCATCACCTGCGCCAGCGCGGCGACACCGACTGGTCCATCGTCGGCGGCAACATCCGCAACGACATGGCCGACACGATGGCCGCGCTCGCCGCGCAGCATGGCCAGTACACGCTGGAGACGGTGTCGCCGCGGGGCGAGCGCCTCTACGAGCGCATCACCGCCATCCGCGAGGTCATCCCCTACGACCGCAGCCTGGCGCAGCTCATCGCCGTGGGCGCGAGCGATGGCACGCGCATCATCTCCTTCACCGTCACCGAGGCCGGCTACTACCTCAACAGCCAGCACCAGCTCGACCTCACCCACACCGACCTGCGCCGCGACGTGGAGCACGGCACCCGCCTCACCATCTACGGCGCGCTCAGCGCCATCCTGCGCGAGCGCATGCAGCGCGGCGGCGGGCCGGTGACCCTGCTCACCTGCGACAACCTGCGCAGCAACGGCACGCGCTTCCGCGCCGGCTTGCTGCAGTTCCTGATGCTGCGCGCCGAGCGGCCGCTGCACGACTGGGTGGCGGCGAACACCAGCAGCCCTTGCAACATGGTCGACCGCATCACGCCGAGGCCCTCGCCCGAGGTGGCCGAGCGCGTGCGCCAGGCCACCGGCTGGAACGACCGTGCGCCGGTGATGGGCGAGAGCTTCATCCAGTGGGTGATCGAAGACGACTTCATCGCCGGACGCCCGGCCTGGGAACGTGCCGGCGCCGAGATGGTGGCCTCGGTGCACGCGCACGAGGAGGCCAAGATCCGCATCCTCAACGCCACGCACAGCGGCGCGGCCTGGGCCGGCACTTTGCGCGGCCTGAGCTTCATCCACGAGGACCTGGCCGTGCCCGCCATCCGCCAGATCGCGCACGACTACGTGACGCACGACGTGATCCCGTCCCTGCAGCCGAGCCCGATCGAACTCGCGGCCTACCGCGACGTGGTGCTCGAGCGCTTCGGCAACCCGCACGTGCGCGACACCAACCAGCGCGTGGCGATGGACGGCTTCTCGAAAGTGCCCGGCTTCATCGTGCCCACGCTGCGCGACCGCCTCGCGCGCGGCGCGAGCCTCGACAGCACCGCGATGCTGCCCGCGCTCTTCTTCGCCTTCCTCGGCCGCTGGCACCGCGGCGAGCTCGCCTACGAGTACCAGGACGGGGTGATGGACCCCCACGCCGCACACGCCTTCTTCACCAGCCCCGACCCGCTCGCCGCCTTCTGCCGCGACCCCCTGCTGTGGGGCGACCTCGCCGGCCACGCCACGCTGGAAGCGGCCATCCGTGCCGCCGACGTCCGCGTGAAGGCCTTCCTGGCGGGCTGACCCTGATGCCGTGACGCTGCCCTTGATCTAAGGTCGCTGCCATGCCCTCCCTGCGCCCCCGCCCCTTGCCCCGCCAGCGCCAGCCCGAGCTGGAGCACGACTACTCGCGCCCCACCTCGCTCGGCTACGAGGCCACCGAAGACATCGGCATGCTGCGCTGCCTGTCGCACGGCTTTCCCACGCCGCTCGCACGCTGGCATTTCCACGACGAATACGAGCTGCACCTCATCACCGCCACCTCGGGCAAGGCCTTCGTGGGCGACTGGATCGGCCCTTTCCACCCCGGCCACCTGGTGCTGTGCGGGCCGCGCCTGCCGCACAACTGGGTGTCGCTCGACCTGCCCGAAGGCGGCGTGGCCGAGCGCGACCTGGTGATCCAGTTCGCCCATGCGCCCATCGCGCATGCGGCGCAGATGATCCCCGAGCTGGCCGAGGTGATGCCGCTCCTGGAGCGCTCGCGCCACGGCATCGAGTTCTTCGGCATCTCCGACCGCGCCGAGGCGCACTGGCGCCACCTCAAGCACGCGCGCGGCCTGCAGCGCTTCGCGGCCTTCTGCGAGTTCCTCGGCGACCTCGCGCGCTGCACCGACTACCGCCTGCTCTCCAGCGTGCAGATGCAGAACGACGAGGGCGACACCGAGCTCGACCGCATCGGCGTCATCATCGACCGCATCTCGGGCGACATGGCCACGCCCATCTCCGCCGCCGAGGCCGCGGCCGAGCTGGGCCTGAGCGAGAGCCGCTTCTCGCGGCTCTTCCGCCGCGCCACCGGCAACACCTTCACCGACTTCGTGAACCGCGTGCGCATCAACCGCGCCTGCCACCTGCTGATGGAAACCGACCGGCTCGTGACGCACATCTGCTACGAGGTCGGCTTCAACAACGTGGCCAACTTCAACCGGCGCTTCCTCGAGATCAAGGGCCTGACGCCCAGCGAGTTCCGCCGCCAGACCGCCCACCGCTTCGGGCGCCACTGAGATGTTCGTCGTCTGCGGAGAAGCCTTGATGGATGTGTTCGCGCAGCGCGCGAGCAGCACCGGCCTGCCGCTCGACGCGCGCATGGGCGGCTCGCCCTTCAACGCGGCGGTCGGCCTCGCGCGCCTGGGCCAGCCGGTGGGCTTCTTCGGCCCGGTCTCGCGCGACATCCTGGGCGAGCGCCTGATGCAGGGCCTGCGCGACGAAGGCGTGAACGTCGACATCACGCCGCGCACCGACGCGCCCACCACGCTCAGCCTCGTCGGCACCGATGCGCAAGGGGTGCCGGCGTATGCGTTCTACGGCCACGGCGCCGCCGACCGGCAGCTCATGCCCGGCATGCTCGACCTGCTACCCCGGCCGGTGAGCGGCCTGCACCTCGGCTCGTACACCACCGTGGTGGAGCCCACGGCCTCGACCCTGCGCACGCTCGTCGAGCGCGAGCACCGGCGCACGCCGATCAGCTACGACCCGAACGTGCGCCTCACGGTCGAGCCCGATGTCGAGCGCTGGCGCGAGGTGCTGCACTGGATGCTGCCGCGCACCCACCTGCTCAAGATCAGCGCCGAAGACCTGGCGCTGCTGCGCCCCGGCAGCAGCGTCGAGGCCTTCGCGGCCGAGGCGCTGGCGCAGGGCGTGCAGCTTCTCGTCGTCACGCTCGGTGGCGACGGGGCGCAGGCCTTCAGCGGCCCGGCGGCGGCGCGCGTGCCGGCCGTGCCGGTGGCGGTGGTCGACACCGTGGGCGCCGGCGACAGCTTCCACGCCGCGCTCGTGGCCTGGCTGCTCGAGCGCTCGCTGCTGTCGCGCGAAGCGCTCGGACGGCTGGGCAGCACGCAACTGCACGAGGCACTGCGCTTCGCCGTGCAGGCGGCGGCGATCACCTGCTCCCGGCGCGGGGCCAACCCGCCGCGGCGACACGAGTTGCCGGCCTGAGCGGCACGCTGCACCTGCGTCTCAGGGCACGAGCTGCAGTTCGCGCCCCCGCGCCACGGCGCTCGTGCGGTTGGTCGCGTCGAGCTTGGCGTACAGGTTGCGCAGGTGCCACTTGATGGTGTTGAGGGCCATGCCCGAGGCGCGGCTGATGGACTTGTTGCACAGGCCCTTGGCCAGGAGCTGCAGGACCTCGAGCTCGCGATCGCTGAGCGGCTCGCGGGCGGGCAGCACGCTGGCACCGGCGGGGCCCTGCGCCACCGGCAGCGCGAGCGGTGCAGGCGTGAGCCCCAGCCATTCCTTGAGGCGCCGCGCCGGCAGCGCCATCTCCAGCTTGCCGGCGGCGAAAGCGCCGCGCATGAAGGCGGCGAAGCGCGGCACATCGTCGAACACCGCGCGCGAGAAGCCCGCCTTGTGGTCGTGCGAGAGGCTGCGCCTGAGCACCTCGTGCGCCAGCTTGTCGTGCCCGGCGCTCCAGTGGCACACCGCGAGCGCGAAGTCGAGCGACATGCGCCGCGCGACGCGGCCGGCGCCGTCGGCGCTGTCGCGGATCACCTGCAGCATGGCGCGCGCGCGCTCGTGCTCGCCCACGTTCAGCGCGAGCAGGGCCGCCGCGGAACCGCAGCGCGCCCACGCCTCCTCGTAGTGGCGCGGCGCCGACCACTCGCCCTGCCCTTCGCGCTCGCGCAGGCCGAAGCTCGCGGCGGTGCTGTCGGCCAGCATGGCGTCGTTCGCCTCCAGGCCGAGGCGCACCTTCTCGTAGCAGATCTCGGCGAGGTAGCGCGGATGGCCCACGTCGTCGAGCACGCTGTGGGCCACGCCGAGCAGCTCGGTGGCCTCCTCGAAGCGACCCTCCATCGCCATCAGGCGCGCGAGCACCACGTGCGCCGCGCAATACACCCACGGCGTCGAGCACATCGCCACGTGCGGGATCAGCTCCAGCAGCAAGGCCCTCGCGGCGTCGAGCCGGCCGCGCTCGTAGCGGGCGCAGGCGAGCGTGACCGCGGCATTCACCCACGCGGGCGAATGCGGCGCACCCTTGAGCGCGGCGTAGTTGCGCGCCGAGATGCGCGCAGCGGTGCGCAGGTTGCCCTGCTGGTATTCGGCGGCGCACAGCAGGGTCTCGGTGTGGCTGGTGAGGTAGGGCGTGACGCAGCGCACGCCGATGTCGCGCGCCCGCAGCGCCATGCGGCGCGCCTCGTCGAAGCGGTTGCGCCCGAGCAGCGAGGTCGCCTGCGCGGCGATGAGGACGCCGGTGAAGAAGGGATCGGGCATCTGGTCGCCTTCGAGATACCCCTCCACCGACTCCTGCTTGCCGAACACGTCGCCGCAGATCAGCCGGTGCAGCACGCGGAAGCGGTACTGCACCACTTCGTTGTGCTCGCGCCCCGGGTGATGGCGCGCCAGGTAGAGGATGCGCCGTGCCTCCACCAGCCGGTGCGAGAGCACGAGGCTCAGGATGTACGCACAGCAGATCTCGTCGCGGGCCACGATCTCGTCGGTGCTGAGGTGCGCCACCCAGCGCATCACCACCAGCGGATCGCCCTCGCGGATCCAGTCGACGGCGCAGGTGTCCATCGCCTCCACCAGCCAGGCCCGGTCTTGCGCGGCCAGCGCGTGCGTGAGCGCCTCGTCCTTCAGGCCCTGGGCGAGGAACCAGCGGCTCGCCTTCAGGTGCAGCGAGGGGATGGCGTCGGCCTGCTCTCGCGCCAGCCGGTCGCGGGCGTAGCCCAGCAGCAGCGCATGCAGCCGGTACCACTGGCGCTGCTCGTCGAGCGGGATGAGGAAGAACTCCGACTGCTCCAGCCGGTCGAGCAGCGCGTAGCCGCCTTCGTCGCCGGTGAGCGCGTTGCACAGCGCGCCGTTGAGCCGGTCGACGACGGCGCAGCGCACCAGGAGGCGCTGCGTCTCCTCGGGCAGGTCGCACAGCAGCACTTCATCGAAGTAGCGCACCACGCTGCGGTGGGCGCCGGTGAAGCGGTCGGCCGTGGCGGGCGCGTGCGGGCCGAGCGCACGGAACGCGAGCTTGGCGCCGGCGCACCAGCCTTCGGTCGTGGCCATCACGCCTGCAATCTCGGCCTCGGCGAGCGTGCGGCGATGCAGGGTCTGGCCGAGGGCGGCGAGCTCCTGCGGGGTGAAGGCGAGGTCGCGTGCGCCGAGCACCACGCACTGGTCGCTGAGCTGCAACTGGCTCACGCACAGGCCCGGCGCGCAGCGGCTCGCCACGATCCAGTGAACATGGGCCGGCGAGTTGAGCACCAGGTATTCGACGGCGCGGATGAGGCCCTGGCCGTTGCCGTCTTCGTGCAGCGCTTCGAAGCCGTCGACCACGATGCACAGGCCCTGCGGCGCGCGGTCGAGCGTGTCGAGCAGCATCGCCACGCCCAGCGAGTCGGCGGTGGGCAAGGCCTCGGGCAGTGTCACGCCCGCGGCCTGCAGCGCCGCCTGCAGGTAGGTGAAAACGTGGGCCTGCCGGACGATGAGTGCATCGAGCGACAGCCAAGCCACCTGTCGTTCGCCGCGCACGCTGTCGTGCCACTGCGAGAGCGACGTGGTCTTTCCCGAACCGGCGGGCGCCACCACGGCGAGCAGGCGTGCGCGCGAGGCGGCATCGATGCGTGCCACCAGCGCATCGCGGCGCACGGCCGAGGCCGGCAGCAGCATGGGGCGCAGCTTCGCGGCGCACACCGGCGGGTGCACCGGCAACGGTCCTGGCGACACCTCGGCAGCCTGCATCAACGCTCGCACCTCTTCCTTCACCGCATGGTCGTGGGTCGCCGCGGAATCTAGGCCTCGCTCCGGGCAACGCCTATTAGGTGGAGCCCCGAGGTGGCGGCCCGCGGCGGCCCACCCTTTTGAACGTTGATCCGCGTGGCCCTCGGGGGATACCGTCCGCGCCTTTGTTGCAGCTAGAGGAGACAAGGCATGAACGCTCAAAGAAGATTCAGCGGCTGGCGTGGGCTCGGGTCCCGCCTCGCGGCGATGCTGGCGGCACCGCTGGTGCTGCTCGGTGCCGCGGAGGCCCAGGCCACGATCACCTTCGACAGCGGGCCGGTGCGGCCGGTGGCGATGTCGCCCGACGGGCGCAGGCTCTTCGCCGTCAACACGCCCAACCATTCGCTCGAGGTCTTCAACATCGGCAGCACGGGCGCACTGACGCTGGCCGCGCGCATCCCCGTCGGCCTGGAGCCGGTGGCGGTGGCCGCGCGCAACAACGACGAGGTGTGGGTGGTGAACCACCTCTCCGACAGCGTGAGCGTGGTCACGCTCGCCGGCGTGCCGCGTGTCACGCGCACGCTGCTGGTGGGCGACGAGCCGCGCGACATCGTCTTCGCCGCCAACGGCCGTGCCTTCATCACCACCGCGCACCGCGGGCAGCACCGCACCGATCCGTCGATCGCCAGCGTGCCCGGTGCCGGCGACCCGCAGCTCACCACGCCCGGCGTGGGCCGCGCCGACGTGTGGGTGTTCGACCCGGCGTCGCTCGGCACGAGCTTCGGCGGCACGCCGCTCAGGATCATGACCTTCTTCTCCGACACGCCGCGCGCGCTGGCACTGAGCCCCGACAAGAACACGGTGTACGTGGCCGCGTTCAAGTCGGGCAACCAGACGACGGTGGTGCCGGGCGACTACATGTGCCCCGATTTCTCCACCAGCCCCTGCGTGCGCAAGGGCGTCACCGTGCCCGGCGGCCAGCTCGGGCCGGCCACCAACTACGAGGGGCACCGCGCGCCCGACGTGGGCCTGATCGTGAAGTTCGACAACGCGCGCCGCCGCTGGCTCGACGCCGCCGGCCGCGACTGGACGGCCGCGGTCGGCTTCAACATGCCCGACCTCGACGTCTTCTCGGTCGACGCCAATGCGCTCACCCAGCGCAGCGCCATCCCGCACGTGGGCACCACGCTCTTCAACATGGTCACCAACCCGGTGACCGGCAAGCTCTACGTGTCGAACAACGAGTCGATGAACCACATCCGCTTCGAAGGCTCGGGGGCCTACGGCGGCAGCACGGTGCAGGGCCAGATCGCCAAGACCCGCATCACGGTCGTCAACGGCACCACCGCCACGCCGCGCCACCTCAACAAGCACATCGACTACAGCAAGCTCGCGGGCCAGGCCGGCTTCGACCCCACGGCCAAGGACCACAGCCTCTCGACCCCGCTCGACATGGTGGTGAGCCGCGACGGCCGCACGCTCTACGTGGCCGCCTTCGGCTCCAGCAAGATCGGCGTCTTCGACACCGCCTCGCTGGAGGCCGACACCTTCAACCCGCGCACCCAGAGCGCGCGCTACATCACGGTGAGCGGCGGCGGCCCGAGCGGCCTGGTACTCGACGAGACGCGCAACCGCCTCTACGTGACCACCCGCTTCGACAACGCGGTGAAGGTGATCGACCTCGCGAGCGGCCGCGAGGTCGCCGCGGCATCGATGCCCAACCCAGAAAGCGCCGACGTGATCGCCGGGCGCCCCATGCTCTACGACGCCAACCGCACCACCGGCAACGGCGAGTCGGCCTGTTCGAGCTGCCACACCTTCGGCGGCAAGGACGAGCTGGCCTGGGACCTGGGCGACCCGAACGGCAAGGTCGAGAAGAGCCCGATCCCGATCAACCTCAACCCCGAGATCGGCTCGGTCACCTTCAAGATCACGCACCTCAACGGCACCAACGTGGCCGACGACTTCCACCCGATGAAGGGCCCGATGACCACGCAGACGCTGGCGGGCCTGACCAACTCGGGGGCGATGCACTGGCGCGGCGACCGCTCCAACGGCTTCTTCGGCATCGACGGCTACACCGGCTCGCCCGACAACAACATGAAGCGTGCGGCCTACGGCGACAACGAGGTGCTCAACTTCCGCAACTTCATCGTCGCGCTCGGCGGCCTGCTCGGCAAGCCCACGCCGGCGAGCGGCCCGACCGCGGAAGACATCGCCATCATGGACCGCTTCACCGCGTTCCAGCTCAAGGTGCAACTGCCGCCGAACCCGGTGCGCGCGCTGAACAACCAGCTCAACGCCTCGCAGCAGCGCGGCCGCGACATCTACTTCGGCCCGCGCAACCTCGATGGCTCGATCCGCCCCTTCGACGGCCTGCCCGGCCTGCAGCCGCTGGCCGACCTGCGCGGTACCGGCCGTGCGTCGTTCACCTGCGAGGGCTGCCACAAGATCGACGCGGCCAACGGGCGCTTCGGCACCCAGGGCGAGTCGAACTTCGAGGGCGAGACGCAGATCTTCAAGGTGCCGCACCTGCGCGACCTCTACACCAAGGTCGGCATGTTCGGCACCCAGGAGCTCAACACGGTGCGCATCCCCGGCGCCCCGTTCCAGGGCGACCAGATCCGCGGCTTCGGCTACATCCACGACGGCTCGATGGACACGCTCTTCCGCTTCCTGAACCTCTTCCAGTTCAACGAGCCGCTGATCCAGTTCAACCGCATGCACAAGGGCACCTCGTCGGAACTCACCGCCTTCGCGCTGATGTCGACGAGCTTCTTCCAGATGGGCTTCCCGCTGGACAACAACCGGGCGGCGGCCATGCAGCGCGACGTCGAGCAGTTCCTGCTCGCCATCGACACCGACCTCGCGCCCATCGTCGGCCAGCAGGTGACCTACGGCCGCGCCACGGTGCTGAGTGCCGGCGCGCGCGCCGACCTGCTCAAGAGCCGGGCCGGCGCGAGCTTCACCTCGAAGATCCTCGGCGGCACGGTGAAGGAGTGCGACCTGGTGGCGCGCGCGGTGACGGGCGGACAACCGGTGAGCTACCTGTACCAGCCCGCGGCGGGCAACTTCAGGAGCGCCACCGGCGCCACCGTCTCCGACGCCTCGCTGCGCATGAGCGCGATCGCCGCCGGCACGGAGGTGACCTACACCTGCGCCGTGCCGGGCACGGGCGCGCAAGTGGCGTTCGGGCGCTGAGTGCCGACCATGCACCCCTGATCCGCTGATCCCAACCCCTCGCGGCGGTCGGGCCT
>DASWSY010000457.1:0-4817 GCA_036402415.1 Rhizobacter sp.
TACCGCCGGTGGGGAATTCCACCCCGCCCTGAAGACGTGTGCCGGCCCGAAGGCCGGCGCGGCCATCTTGCGCCTGCCGGGCCGCGGCGGCTGTCGTGTGCGTGACGCGCACAGGGCATCGATTTTTTCGATGCCACGACCGAAAAACTTTCCATCCACGGCACACGCGGCGCGCCCCACCATGCGCACACCCCGACGACAGGAGGCCCCATGCAACGCCGACACCTGCTCTTCACCGCCGCCGCGGCCCTCGCGCCCGCGGCCGCCCGCGCCGACACGGTGTGGCTGCTTCCCACCGGCTACAAGGCCGACTCCTTCCAGGGCCAGAACGTCGCGCGTTTCGCGCGGTCGGTGGAGGCCGCAAGCGGCGGCAGCCTGCGCATCCAGGTGCAGCCCGACAACCAGGGCGTGCCCTTGGCGCAGATCGCGGCCGCAGTGCGTGCCGGCCGTGTGCAGGCCGGCGAGGTCATCATGACCGGGCTCGCGCAGGACATCCCGATCGCCGGCGCCGACGCCGTGCCCTTCGTGGTCTCGAGCTACGAGGACGCGCAGCGCCTGTGGCAGCACCAGCGACCGCTGGTCGAGCGCCACTTCGAGGCGCGCGGGCTCAAGCCGCTCTTCGCCGTGCCGTGGCCGCCGCAGGGGCTCTACACGCTGCGCCCGGTGCGCAGCGCCGACGACCTGCGCGGCAGCCGCATGCGCACCTACAACGCGACGACCGTGCGCATCGCGCAGCTGCTGGGCGCCGAGCCGGTCGACGTGCCGATGTCCCAGGTCGGCCAGGCGCTCGCCGAAGGCCGCATCGACACCATGATCACCTCGGCCGTGACCGGCGTGGAGAACAAGGTCTGGAGCGCCTTCAAGTTCTTCTACGAGATCAACGCCTGGTTCCCGAAGAACCTCACTTTCGCCAACGCGGCGGCATTCGCGGCGCTGTCGGACGCACAGCGCCGGGTCGTGCTGCAGGCGGCCAGCGCCGCCGAAGCCTCCGGCTGGGCCGCCAGCCGCGTGGCCGCCACCGAATCGGCGCAGGAGCTGCGGCGCAACGGCATGCGCACCGAGCCGGCACCGCCGCTGCTGCAGCCGGTCATCCGCCGCTTGGGCGAGCGCTTCTCGCTGGAGTGGCTGCAAAGCGTGGGGCGCGAGGCCAACGAGGTGTTCGTGCCCTTCTACGCCACACGCTGAGCGGCACGGCACGCAGTCTCCCTGCGCCAGCGCCGCCGGGGCGCGCTTCCTACAATCGCGCCCATGGTGAAAGAGCGTGTGGTCGTGGGCCTGAGCGGCGGTGTCGATTCCGCGGTGAGCGCGCACCTGCTCAAGCAGCAGGGCCACGAGGTCATCGGCATCTTCATGAAGAACTGGGAAGACGATGACGACGACGAATACTGCTCGTCGCGCCAGGACTTCCTCGACGCCGCCTCGGTGGCCGACGTGATCGGCATCGAGATCGAGCACGTGAACTTCGCCGCCGAGTACAAGGACCGTGTCTTCGCCGAATTCCTGCGCGAGTACGAGGCCGGCCGCACGCCCAACCCCGACGTGCTGTGCAACGCCGAGATCAAGTTCAAGGCCTTCCTCGACCACGCCATGCGCCTGGGCGCCGGGCGGATCGCCACCGGCCACTACGCACGGGTGCGCGAGCGCAGCGGACGCTTCGAGCTGCTGAAGGGCCTGGACCCGCTGAAGGACCAGAGCTACTTCCTGCACCGCCTCACGCAGGCGCAGTTGAGCAAGACCCTGTTCCCGGTCGGCGAGTTGCCCAAGACCGAGGTGCGCCGCATCGCCGCCGAGATCGGCCTGCCGAATGCGAAGAAGAAGGACTCGACCGGCATCTGCTTCATCGGCGAGCGCCCGTTCCGCGAGTTCCTCAACCGCTACCTCGCCAACACGCCGGGTCCCATCCTCGACGACCGTGGCCGCCAGGTGGGCGAGCACGTGGGCCTCTCCTTCTACACGCTCGGCCAGCGCAAGGGCATCGGCATCGGCGGCGTGAAGGAACGCGGTGCGGCCAAGGGCGGCAGCGAGCACGAACCCTGGTTCGTGGCGCGCAAGGACATGGCGCGCAACACCCTGTCGGTGGTCCAGGGCCACGACCACCCGTGGCTGCTGTCGGGCAGCCTGGTGGCCGACGACATGAGCTGGGTCGCCGGCCACGCGCCCGCACCCGGCGCGGTGGCGGCCAAGACACGCTACCGCCAGAGCGATGCGCCCTGCACGATCGAGCCCACCGCGCAGGGCTTCGCGCTGCATTTCGAGGCGCCGCAGTGGGCGGTCACGCCCGGCCAGTCGGCCGTGGTGTATGACGGCGAGGTGTGCCTGGGCGGGGGCGTGATCGCCGCCGCCATCGCCGAACCGGCCGCCATCGCGGCCAGGTAAGCCAGCGCTCATCAACGAGCGGCCGCCAACGGGGCCGTGAACTGCTGCACGCCATCGCGCCGGGTTCTTCAAGTCAGGCGGTTGCAAGCCGATACACCGAGGAGCCCGCCGATCCGGCCGGGCACCGCCGTCCACGCGCCCATGCCCCGATTCCTCCTCGTTCCCCTGCTCGCCTCGGCGCTCGCGTCCGGCCTGGCGCCGGCACAGGCTGCGGTCATCGTCGCGGTGACCGACGAGGCGGGCCAGCCGCTGGCCGATGCCGTGGTGATGCTCGACGCGACCGGCACGCGACCGCCCGTCAAGCCCATGCCGACGGTCGAGATCTCGCAGTCGAAGCGCCAGTTCAACCCGCGCGTCACCGTCGTCACGGTGGGCACGCCGGTGAGCTTCCCGAACTTCGACACCGTGCGCCACCACGTCTACTCGTTCTCGCCGGTCAAGACCTTCGAGCTCAAGCTCTACACCGGCGTGCCCGCCACGCCGATCGTGTTCGACAAGCCCGGCGCCGCGGTGCTCGGTTGCAACATCCACGACCGCATGGCGGCCTGGGTGGTGGTGGTCGACACCCCCTTCCATGCCCGCACCGACGCGCAAGGCCAGGCCCGGCTCGACGGCGTGCCGGCCGGCGCCTACCGACTGCGCGCGTGGCATGCCGGCGTGCCGCCCGGCAAGGAGCCGGCGCCGCTGCCGCTGACCGTCGCCACCGACGACACGAAGGCGCAGCTGCGGCTGCCCGCCACCCCGCTGTGAGCACCCCGCCCATGTCGCCGCCGCCCGGACTCCATCCCGTCGCCGCCATGCGGCTGTGGGCGCGCAAGTCGCTCAGTGCACGCATCGTGTTCATCTTCCTCGGCCTGCTGCTCGCCGTGCAGGCCCTGAGCTTCCTCGCCATCCGCGCGAGCATCGACCACAACGCCCGCACCGCCATCGAGGGCGACCTGGAGCTGGGCGAACGCCTGCTCAAGCGACTGCTGCAGCAGAACGCGCACAAGCTGACCGAAGGCGCCACGCTGCTGGCGGCCGACTACGGCTTCCGCTCCGCGGTGGCCAGCGGGGACGAGGCCACCATCGGCTCCGTGCTCGCCAACCACGGCGAGCGCATCGGCGCGAGCGTGGCCGCGCTGCTCGACACCCGCCTGCAGCTGCGCGCCTCGGCCCACGCCGACGGCCAGGCCCTGCAGCCGGTCATCGCCCGGCTGTCGCTGCGCCAGAGCGACCCTTCGTCGGCGGGCGACGTGGTGATGGTCGACAACCGGCCTTTCCAGTTCGTGCTGGTGCCGCTGCGCGCGCCGGTCACGATCGGCTGGGTGCTGATGGGTTTTCCGGTCGACCAGCGGCTGGTCGATGAAATGCTCGGCTTCTCGTCGCTGCACGTGAACCTGGAGATGCGCGCGAGCCCGAGCTCCGGCTGGACGACGCTGCTCTCGACGCTGCCGCACGATGCGCGCGCCGCCTTCTCGCCCTTGGCGGACCGCCCGGGCCGCGGCGCCTCCAGCAGCGTCTCGCTACCGGGGGGCGAGTACCAGGTGCGCGCCGTCCCGCTGGCCGAGGGCGATGCCGCGGGCCCGGCGGTGTCGGCCTTGCTGATGCTCTCGGTCGACGAAGCCGTGGCGCCCTACCGCCAGCTCCAGTTCGGCCTGGCCGCGCTCACGCTGATCGGCGTGCTGGTGTTCGGTGTCGGCAGCGTGCTGACCGCGCGCCGCGTGACGACGCCGCTGCGCCGCCTCGCCGCCGCGGCCGAGCGCCTGGGCGCCGGCGACTACACCACGCCGCTCGGCGGCCAGCGCCGCACCGACGAGGTCGGCGACCTCGCGCAGGCCTTCGAGCGCATGCGCGTCAACGTGGCGAGCCAGCAGGACGAGATCCTCAAGCTCGCCTACTGGGACAGCCTCACCGGCCTGCCCAACCGCGTGCAGTTCCGCAACGCGGTGGCGGAGGCACTGGCCCTCGCGCAGGCCGACGGCCGCGCCATCGCGGTGGTGATGCTCGACCTCGACCGCTTCAAGCATGTCAACGACGTGCTGGGCTACCGCTTCGGCGACCTCATGCTCAAGGGTGTGGCCGAACGCCTGTCGCAGCAGGCGGTGCGCAACGGCGACCTCGTGGCGCGCCTGGGCGGCGACGAGTTCGCGGTGCTGCTGGCCGACCTCAACCCGGCCGACGACCTGGCCCACACCCGCTCGGTGGCGCAGCGCCTGCATGCCGCCTTCGGCGACGTGATGACGCTCGAAGACCACAGCGTCGACATGAACGCGAGCTTCGGCATGGCCGTCTGGCCGCACCACGCGAGCGACGCCGACGGGCTGCTCAACCGTGCCGAGGTGGCGATGTACCAGGCCAAGCGCCGCGGCGACGGCCCGGTGCTCTACGACCCCGCCTTCGATGCCGCGAGCAGCGAGACGCTCACGCTGCTGGGCGAGCTGCGCCATGCCGTCGACCAC
>DASWSY010000458.1:0-3163 GCA_036402415.1 Rhizobacter sp.
GCCCGGGTGCAGGCCCAGGAAATCCTGCAGCACCGGTGCCACGTGCAGCCGCCCGAAGATCACCGGCGCGGTGACCGACAGCAGACCCTGCGGCACGGTGTGCGCGCCACTCGCCGACGACTCCGCCTCGTCGACTTCGGCGAGGATGCGCCGGCAGTCCGCATGAAAGCGCGCCCCGGCCTCGGTGAGCGCCACCTGGCGGGTGCTGCGACGCAGAAGCTGCGTGCCGATGCGCGCTTCGAGCGCCGCCACCGCACGGGTGACGGCCGGGGCCGAGAGCCCGAGCTGGCGCGCGGCCGGTGCGAAACCTTTCGCATCGGCCACCGTCACGAAGATGCGCATGCCTTCGAGCCTGTCCATCGATTCACCTCTGTGCGCGGAATTATCAAATGCGCGGCGCGGTGATTCCGCCGCGGCGGCGAAGCGCCGACGATGCAGGGCATCTCATCACGAGGACTTCCATGAACCCGATCCGCCTGCATCACCACCCGCTGTCCGGCCACGCCCACCGCGTGAAGCTCTTTCTCTCGCTGCTCCAGCTGCCGTTCGAAGAGACGCTGGTCGACCTGACGAAAGGCGCTCAGAAGCGCCCCGAGTTCCTCGCGCTCAATCCCTTCGGACAGGTGCCGGTGATCCAGGACGGCGAGGTCACGCTCGCCGACAGCAACGCCATCCTCACCTACCTCGCACTGCGCTACGACGACAGCGGCCGCTGGCTGCCGCGCGACCCGCTCGGCGCGGCGCGCGTGCAGCGCTGGCTGTCTGTTGCGGCCGGGCCGCTCGTCAACGGGCCCGGCAACGCGCGCGTCAACGTGCTCTTCGGCCGCCCACACGACGACCGCTGCGGCGAGATCGCGGCCCAGCTCTTCCAGCGCATGGAAGCGCACCTCGCCACCTCGCCCTACCTCGCCGCCGAGCACCCCACCATCGCCGACCTCGCGCTCTACAGCTACACCTCGCACGCGCCCGAAGGCGGCGTGTCGCTCGAACCGTATCCGCAGCTGCGCGCCTGGCTCGCACGCATCGAGGCGCTGCCGGGCTATGTGTCGATGCCGCGCCAGAAGGCGCTGGCCTGACAGGAGGCGCATGACATGAGGCGCATGACATGAGACATGCCGGCGAAGACGCGGTGCAACGCCGCCTGGGCGTGCACGAGCGCATGGCCGAGGTGATGGGCCAGGTGGTGCGCACCTGGATGCCCGAGCAGCACCGCGAGCTCTTCTGCAAGCTGCCCACGCTGCTGGTGGGAAGCCTCGATGCGCAAGGCCAGCCGTGGGCGTCGATCCTGCACGGCACGCCGGGCTTCATCAGCGCACCGGACGAGCGGCACCTGCGCATCGCCGCGCGGCCCTTGCCCGACGACCCGTGGCAACCGGCGCTCGGCACGCCACTCGGCCTGCTCGGCCTGCTCGGCCTGGAGCCGCAGACCCGCCGCCGCAACCGCATGAACGGCAGCGTGGTCGCGCTCGATGGCGGCGGCTTCACCGTCGAGGTCGACCAGAGCTTCGGCAACTGCCCCAAGTACATCCAGGCGCGCACACCGCAGCCCATCGAACGCGGAATGCCGCCGCCGGCGCAGGCCGCAGGCCCCCATCTCGGCGACGCCGCACTCGAACTCGTGCGTCATGCCGACACGCTCTTCATCGCGTCGGCCTCGCGCACGCCACGCGCGCATGCGGGGGCCGAAGGGGTCGACGTGTCGCACCGCGGCGGCCCGCCCGGCTTCGTGCATGTGGACACGCAGGATGCAAAGACGGTGCTGACGATCCCCGACTACGTCGGCAACCGCTTCTTCAACACGCTCGGCAATCTTGCGGTGAATCCGCGCGCGGGCCTGCTCTTCATCGACTACCACGCGGGCCACCTGCTGCAACTCACCGGCGACGCCGAGCTGCTGTGGGAAGGCGAGCTGCGCGCCATCCGCATCACCGTGCAGCGGGCCTGGTGGCGCGCGCATGCGCTGCCGCTGCGCTGGTCGCCGCCCGAGCCGGCACCGCAGTTCACGGGCGAGGCCTGACACATCAGCGACTGACGTGGACATTCGAACGCGCTAGCCTGCCGGGCTCATTCCAACCGCCCAGGAGACAGCGCATGAACACCACCCAACTCTTCTCGCTGCAAGGCCGCACCGCCCTCATCACCGGCGGCTCGCGCGGCATCGGCCGCATGATCGCGGAGGGCTTCCTCTCGCAGGGCGCGAAGGTCTACATCTCGGCGCGCAAGGCCGACGCCTGCAACGCAACAGCGACCGAACTGTCGGCGCTCGGCCCCTGCGTCTCGCTGCCGGCCGACGTGTCCAGCCTCGCCGGCGTGCAGGGCCTGGTCGCGGAATTCGCGAAGCACGAAGACCATCTCGACATCCTCGTCAACAACGCCGGCGCCGCCTGGGGCGCCGACTTCGACGAGTTCCCCGAGAGCGGCTGGGACAAGGTCGTCAACCTCAACATGAAGTCGCCCTTCTTCCTGACGCAGGCCCTGAAGCCGCTGCTCGCCAAGGGCGCGACGGCCGACAAGCCCTCGAAGGTGATCAACGTGGCCTCGATCGACGGCATTGCCGTCAACCCGCTGGAGACGTATTCGTATGCCGCGAGCAAGGCCGGCCTGATCCACCTGACCAAGCGCATGGCCACGCACCTGATCCAGCACCACATCGTCACCACCGCCATCGCACCGGGCGCGTTCGCGTCCGAGATGAACCGCGCAGCACGCGACCATGAAGAGGCGGTGGCCGCCCGCATTCCGGCCAAGCGCATCGGCAGCGATGAAGACATGGCAGGCGCTGCGATCTTCCTCGCCTCGCGTGCTGGTGACTACGTGCTCGGGCACACGCTGGTGGTCGACGGCGGGGTGGTTCTCGGCCGTTGATCCGAGGGGCAGAACGGGAAGGATCGCCGCCCCGGTATGGCGCAGTGCCCAGGTGAGAACCCTGGCTTGCAGAAAAACAAGTATGTTCGTAGGCTAGGGTCATACCGACGATAAAAGGAGACCCTGGATGAACTTCGCGCCCACCCCGAAGATGCTCGAATGGCAAGAGCGGCTCATGAAGTTCGTGACCGAAAACGTCGTTCCGGCCGAGCCGCTGTTCCGCAAGGAAATGGAAGCCAACCGTGCCAAGGGGAACCAGTGGAACCCGACGCACGAGGTGATGGATGGGCTGAAGGCC
>DASWSY010000459.1:0-5119 GCA_036402415.1 Rhizobacter sp.
AGGCAACGCGTGCACTTCATGGGCACGCTGCCGAGCAGGCTGGTGGGTCCGGGGATGTCGTCGGGGTTGGCGTCGGCCGCCGCGAGCAGCTGGTTCTTGTGCATGCCTTCTCCCCACTTCCATTCGAGTGGCTTGACGTTCTGGAACTTGTTGATCAGGTCGGCACTGGCCTCGTCGGTGTGTATCAGCGCCGGATCGCTGTGCGTCGTGGTGTCCGAGCCGCCCATGATCCACGTGCTCATCGCCTCGTCGATGCCGAGGGTGATGTCGCCCTTGATGCCCCCGTCGGGCACGTGGTCGAACTGTGCCAGCGGCATGGCGCCGTGCAGGGGCTTGCCGTTGCCCTCGTCCACGGTGATCGGAATCTCGAACGAGGTGGACCCGTCCTTGTTGTGGTACGGGATGGGTTTGCCCGCGTCGATCTGCACCAGCTTCTCGCCCGCCGTGACGAACTGCTTGCTGGTGCCGTCCGACTTGTTGATCTTGACCGACACGTCACCAGCCCCCGTACATCCAGCCGTGGAGCTCGAACAGGGTCCAGCGCACGGCGAGGCTCAGCTCGCTGATGACGAGGCCGTTACGCGGGTTGCGGCGCTGATTGCGATCCATGGGTCTTCTCGGCAAAGGTCAGGTGGATGAGGCGGTGGTACTCGGCGTCGCCGAGGTGCAGTTGCAGGCGGCGCAGCGCGGAGAGCAGCGTGCTCACCTCGCTGGGCTTGTGGGCGGTGAACGGCGGCACGTCGTGCCACGCCACCACCTTGCGGGTCTTGCGGGTCACGCCGTAGGACTGGAGCTCGTACGTGCGCAACGGGCCTCCAGCCAGCGTGCACGTGCGTCCCTTGACCTCCAGCAGGCTCCAGCCCTTGGGCAGGTCCTTCGCGTCGATCAGGCCCGCCGGGGCGATGAAGATGCGCCAGTCGCCCATGCCGAACTCGGGGTTCACGCGGAAGACCTTCTTGCGGTCGGCAAGGAAGTCCGAGCGCGAGGCCTTGGCCTCCAGCAACACGGAGACGCCCCCGCGCCAGCCCAGCACGTCGGGGATTTCCCCGTAGCGCGTGTAGGCGACGAATTCGCTCAGGACGAGGTTGCAGCCCTGCGCGCGGAGCCAGCGGGCCCCGCGTTCGACCAGCTCGGCGTGGGTCATCAGTCGGTGCCCGTGGCGCAGGGGGTGTCGGTCGCGCAATCGCCCGCCCAGCTGTCCGCCGTGGTCGGGGTGGGGAAGGTGGACAGGAAGTCCTGCGCCGGCGAATCAGTCGAGCGCGTCGGGGTCGTATCGCTCGTGCGGCGGGCGGGTGTCGAAGCGCTCGTGCCCATGCTCGCGCGCGGTTCCGCGTTCAACGTGCCGGACTTCACCGTGGGCGATGACAGGCTTCGCCCGGCTGCCAAAGAGGAAGGCATCACGCGGCCTTCGAGCGCCTCGCGGAAGCCCTGATCGCGCGCGGTCTTCTGCAGGTCGCGCACCACGTCTCGGTGCAGGAACTCCAGCCAACAGCCCGTCACCGGGTGCCGCACGTACACCCGCATCCCGTCCCGTTCCAGCAGTGTTTCCGGCCGCGACATCCCCTCCGGCGTTGGGGTGGTCACTTCTTCGCGTTCGCCGAACAGCCACGTCAGCAGTCCCATCTTGCACCCCCTGATCCTGTGCAATTAATTGCAATTCGGGCAGCGCTTCCCATAGCGGAGCCAGCGCCGCGCGCAGGCGCTCGTACTTGCGACGGTACGAGTCCTCGTTGGCGGTGCTGGTCTCCAGCGTGGAGAAGCGGTGCTCCGGGTCATTGACGCACTCGCGGCGGCGCCAGATGCCGTCGTCATGCGGGCGCGAATCGAGCACCCGCGTGGCGTGGTGACACACCGGGCAGCGCAGGCTCACGCCGGCTGCTCACCTTCGGCCGAGCCCTCGTCGGTCGTCGTGGTGTGGTCGAGCACGAAGCCCTTGCCCTCCAGCTCGGCGTCCAGCGGGGCACCGTTCTCGCGTTGGGGCAGGAAGTTCGGGCGGTCCGGCGCGGGGCCGTCGCCGTTGATGAAGTCGAGTGCGGCCTCGGCGTACTCGCTGAGTTCGGTCAGCTCGGACGAGGTGAGGTCGTTGAGGTACGACAGGTCCACGTCCTCGCCCACGTTGCCCAGCCGGGCCTGCAGGCCCTCCAGCGCGCCGCGACGGTAGCGCAGTTGCGGGCCCAGCGTGGTCTGGCGCGTGTCGCCCGGCAGCATCACGTTGACGCTCATGGCGAGGTCGGCGGCCTTGGCGGCGGCCAAGATGGTGGAAAACTGGCTGCGCGGATTGCGCAGGGTCTGGCCGAACTTGACCATCGCGCGGCCGCGCTTGATGAAGTGGTCGCCCAGCTCGTTGAGCTTCTGGCGCGCGCCGTCGATTTCGTCGAGCGCGTCGGCGCCGTCGTCGGCGTCGGTCACTTGCTGTTCTTCTGACATTGGGGACAGGTCCTCTGGTGTAGGTAGCGGTTGAGGGAGTCGATGCGGCGATGAACCCAGCCCCAGAAGCCCGTGGTGGGCACCAGCGGCCGGCCGTCGTAGCGCACGTCGTAGCCGGCGTCGTGCATCTTGAGCGCCACGCGCAGCGCCGCGCGGTAGTTATAGAACACGCGGTCGGAGAAGCCTTCGATGCGAAGCGCCCACACGTCGCTGTCGGGGCGCAGGCGCAGCAGCTCCACCATGGGCTTGCCGCCGATGGTGATGGTGACGGGCTCGGTCACGCCAGCACCTTGAGCACCGCGTCGGCCTTGATGCGGTACTGCACGGCGGCGTCGGGGTGGGCGTCGGTGAGCGTGCTGCCCGGGCTGTCCGCGCGCAGCAGCGCCTCGGCGATGCGGTCGCGCAGGGTCTCGTGCGCCGGGAAGTGCAGGAACGCCACCGGCTGCCCGTTGGCGTGCGTGGTGAGGTGGCAGTTCAGGGGCACGTTGCGCGGGTTCTGGTCGCCCGGGGAAAGCACGAGGCGGAACGCGGCGGCCATCAGGTCGGCCGGCGTGGGGACAGCGGATTCGCTCATGGCGCGGTCTCGTTGGGTGGTGTGGTCGGAGCGCCGCGCATCGCTGTGCAACCCTCCGTGAGTCGCGTGCAGGTTACTGCGGTGTCTGGCGAATGTCAACGTGAGCGGAGCCGTCCAGCAGCTCCACCGCGCGGCGGTTGCCGCCACAGGTCGGGCAGTGGATGTCGCCGGTCATGACGCACGTCGGACACGGCACCTCGCGGTGGCCTTGCGCCTGCTCGCGCTCACGCGCCTCGGGGCCGAGGCCGACCATCAGGCAGCGGAAGCACAGGCCGTAGCGCTCGATGCACACGGCGGCCTCGCTGGCGGTGGTGAAGCGCGTGCTGCACTCCGGGCACGTGATGAACGCCACGGGGTGGTCGGCGATGGGGATCAGGGGCAGGCTCATGCGCGCAGGCTCCGAACGTAGTTCACGTCGCGCTCCACGGCAATCAGGCGCGCGGCGTGCAGCAGGCTGGTGTCGCGCAGGCGCACGACTAGCAGGAGGGTAAACCATGCGAGGTGGTGCCAGCCCGGCCACATCGCCAGCGCGAGCAGCGCGAAGCCCAACGGGATCAGCATCACGCGCCGCGCCCACACGAGGTAGCCGATGGGCAGGATGTCGCGCATCACGTCCTGACGCAGGCACTTGCGGCGCGTGCTCATCGCCAGCATCGCCAGCAGACCCCACGTGAGCCAGAACAGCCAGCCGGTGCGGTCGTGGGTGTGCAGAAGGAACCCGAGCAGCAGGAAGCACTCGGTCAGCATGTACCGCTGGAACATGGCTCGCCCCCTAAGCGAAAGGGGCCCCGAAGGGCCCCGGTGGTTACATGGTGACCGTGAGGTCGATGTCCGGCCAGACCTGCGCGAACGCCTTGAGCACGTCCTCGGCGCCGGTGTCGGCCGGCAGGGACTTGAAGGTCTCGACCAGCGACTTCGGCTTGGAGACCTTGGCGCCCGACAGGTAGTTCAGGCAGATGGCTTCGAGCGCCACGCCCTTGAACTCGGTCTTGGCCTCGATCATCGCCTTCTCGATGGCCTTGTCGATGGAGGCCTTCTGGTCCGGGTGGACCTTGGCGGTGAACGTGGTCACGCCGCCGGTGTCGGGCGTGGTGTCCGTCTTGTCCAGCGTGCCCAGCTGCGCCTTCTTGACCGCCTCGTGCAGCTGCATCACGGTCAGTTCGTTGGCGCGCTCGACCCACTCGTCCACGTTGTCCACGGTGAGGATCGGCGCGATTTCCTTGACCTTCGACCAGCCGATGCCCGACAGCTTCTCCCACGGCACGCCCGATTCGACGAGGTTGCCGTAGATGCCGATCAGGTACATGGCCTTGCGGTACTGGATGCCGAAGCGGTTCTCGATGAACTCGCGGAAGGTGTCGAAGCCGTCGGCCTTCCACCAGTCGGAATTGCCTTGGATGACCGCCAGCACGCCGCCGAGGCGGAAGTACGAGAAGTCCACGTTGTTGGTCAGCTCGGGGATCAGCGACAGCGCTTCCTCGCGGCTCAGGTTCTCCAGCTCGTGCGACGTGCTGATGATCACGTCCACGACCTCGACCTGATCGGCCGCCCCCTTCTTGCCCTTGCCCTTCTTGCCCTTCTTGTCGAGCAGGGCCTCGTTCGCGGTGGTGGTTTCGTCCGTCATGGTCGGCCCTCCAGTGAGCCTTGGGTGTGATGGGGTGGAGGAGCAGTCTCGCCCACCCGTTAGCGAATGTCAACCGATTGCAATTAATTGCAAGCCGGGACCTTGAGCCCTTTGAGGGCGTCGAGGTGGTTCTGCGGCAGCTTGGGCACGCACCCCCATCCCAACAACGCAGCGCCGGCGTAGGCGAGGACAGCGGCGTCGGTCTGGTTGTTGTCCTGCGTGTCGATGCCGAAGCGCTTGTAGGCCTCCATCATGATCACGTCCTTCGGCCCCGCTCCCTTGCCGGTGCAGAACTTCTTGAGCCCGTTGGGGGTGAGTTCGACCCACGGGTAGCCCTTGCGCCACAGCATGCGCTTGAGGTGCGTGCCGAGCTCCACGAGGTCGCCCAGCGACTGGCTGGCGAAGCCGTAGCCCTCGATCACGATCAGCTCGGGGTCGGCCATACCCAGCACCGCCTCCAGCGCGGCCTCGTACTTGGCCCAGCGGTTGAACTG
>DASWSY010000460.1:0-4817 GCA_036402415.1 Rhizobacter sp.
GAGCAGCGTCTTCAGGTCGGCCGTGAGGTCGGCCGCGCTTTCCTTGCCGCCGTAGCGGGTGAAGAGGCGCACGCGGCCCTGCGTGTCGAAGATGTAGGAGCCGGCGGTGTGGTTCATGGTGTAGCCGCTGTCGCCCTTCGACGGCACCTTCTCGTAGAAGACCTTGAAGTCCTTGGCCGTCGCGGCGGTCTGCTCGGGCGTGCCGCGCAGGGCCACGAAGCTCGGGTCGAAGCCGCTCATGTAGGCCTTCAGCCGCTCGGGCGTGTCGCGCTCCGGGTCGACGCTGATGAAGATGCCTTGCACGCGCTCGCCGTCGCGCCCCAGCGCCTGCTTGACCTGCGCCAGCTCGGCCATGGTGGTCGGGCAGACGTCGGGGCACTGGGTGTAGCCGAAGAAGACCACCGTCACCTTGCCCTTGAAATCGCCCATGGTGCGGGTGCGGCCCTCGGTGTCGGGCAGGGACAGCGCGCGGCCATAGTCGGCACCGGTGATGTCGAGGGACTTGAAGCCGGGCTTGGCCTCGCAGGCGGCCAGCACGGGCACGGCAAGGCCGCAAAGAAGGAGTCGACGAGAGATCACAGCAGCGGCCCCAGGTAGTGGTCCAGCAGCAGCGCGGCGAACAGCAGCGACAGGTGCAGGATGGAAAAGCGGAAGGTGCGGCGCGCCAGTGCGTCGGAATAGTGGCGCCAGAGCTTCCACGCATAGCCGATGAAGCCAGCGCCCAGGAGCACCGCCGCCACGAGGTAGATCACGCCGCTCATGCCGGCCACGAAGGGCAACAGGGTCGCGGCAAAGAGCACGAAGGTGTAGAGCAGCACCTGGAGGCGGGTGAATTCGTTGCCGTGCGTCACCGGCAGCATGGGCAGGCCGGCCTTGCGGTAGTCCTCGACGCGGTACAGCGCGAGCGCCCAGAAGTGCGGCGGCGTCCACAGGAAGATGATCAGGCACAGGATCAGCGCCTCGGGCCCCACCTCGCCGCGCATCGCCGCCCAGCCGAGCACCGGCGGCATCGCACCCGAGGCCCCGCCGATCACGATGTTCTGCGGCGTCAGCGGCTTGAGCACCACGGTGTAGATGACGGCATAACCCACGAAGGTGGCGAAGGTGAGCCACATCGTCAACGGGTTGACCCACGCATAGAGCAGCGCACTGCCGATGGCGCACAGGATGGCCGAGAACGCGAGCGTCTGCGTGTTCGTGAGTTCGCCCTTGGCGGTGGGCCGCCAGGCGGTGCGCGCCATCTTGGCGTCGATGCGCTGCTCGACCACGCAGTTGAACGCCGCCGCTGCTGCCGCGACCAGCCAGATGCCGGCGGTGGCAGGCAGCACCACGCGCCAGTCGGGCACGCCCGGCACGGCGAGCAGCATGCCGATCACCGCGCAGAAGACGATGAGCTGCACCACGCGAGGCTTGGTCAGCGCGTAGAACTGGCGGAACACCGACGCGCGGGCGACGGGTGCAGGGGGGCTCAGGGTTTCGGGCATGGCGCGAGGGAATCGGCGATTTTACGAGGCGGCGCCCGGCCGGCGGGCCCGCACCAGCACCACCGACATCACGGTGATCAGCACGGCAGCGCCGGCGGTATGTGCCAGGGCGGCAATCAGGGGCCAGCCGAGAACCACGTTGCTCAAGCCGCTCAGGAATTGCCACACCGCCACCGCCAGCAGCGCACCGGCAAAACGGCGATGGGCCAGGCCCCCTGCGCGGCGCAACGCCCAGGCCACCCCCAGCATCAGGCCCAGCACGACCAGCGCGCCGACACGGTGGGTCACGTGGATGGCCGTCAGCGCTTCGAAGGGCAGGTAGCCGCCACCCTTGCCGGCGCCGAGTTCGCGCAGCACGGTGAAGCCGTGCTCGAAGTCCATCGGCGGCCACCACTGGCCCTGGCAGGTGGGGAAGTCACGGCAGGCGAGCACCGCATAGTTGGTGCTGACCCAGCCGCCGAGTGCGATCTGCACCACCGTCAGCGCCCCCAGCAGCCACACTGCCGCGTGCAGCCGCGGCGACAGCGCGAGCGGCTTGCGTTCGAAGGCCTCGCCCTGCACGGCCAGCAGCACCAGGAGGCCCATCCCGCCCAGCAGGTGCAGGGTGACGATCGCCGGGTACAGCTTCATCGTGACGGTGAGCGCGCCGAAGGCCCCCTGAAGGCACACCCACACCAGCGTGGCCGTGGCCCACCAGGGCGACATGGCCGCCTCACCACGCCGATGCGCGCGCCAGCTGCCGAAGGCGATGGCGATGATCAGCACGCCCACCCCCGTGGCGAGGTAGCGGTGGACCATCTCGACCCAGGCCTTGCCATGCGTCACCGGGCCCGTGGGCATGGCGGTCTGTGCGGCCTGGATGTCGGCATGCGCGCCGAGCGGCGACGCGCTGCCATAGCAGCCCGGCCAGTCGGGACAGCCGAGGCCGGAATCGGTGAGGCGCGTGAAGGCGCCGAACACCACCAGGTCGAAGGTCAGGAAGAGCGTCAGCCAGGTCAGCGCGCGCAGGCGCACCGCGGGTGAGGCATGGCGGTGCCGCCACCAGTTCCACGCGAGCGGCACGCCGCCCAGCACCAGGCCCACCACGGCCAGCCACAGCACCGGGCTCAGGTCGTACAGCGCGGGAGAGGTCACATCTGCTGCCACGCTCAGCGTCCCGCCGTGTCCCACGACGCGGAGGCGCGCAGCAGCTTGTCGAGGTCGCGCTTGAGCTTGGCGGCATCGGCATCCGGCGGCACGCGCATCATCCAGTTGCCGAGCGGATCGACGATGTAGAAATGGTCTTCCAGCCGCTTCCCGGCCGCCGGCTCCAGCCAGCGCGACAGCGCCGCCCCCGGCACCGACAGCACGCTCGCCGCACCCGCGGCCTGCACCGCCTGCAGGGTGTCTGCACGCGCTGGCACACCGTCGTGCACCAGCCAGACCTTGTCGAGGCGATCCTTCTCACGGCCGAGCGTCTCGCGCAACTGGCGCTGCAGCCAGAGTTTCTTCTCGCAGGCCTCGTCGCACGCGCCGCCGGCCACCACGACCAACAGCCACTGGCCCTTGAGCGTTTCCGGCCGCACAGACCTGCCCTGCATGTCGGCCAGCGGCAAGTCGGCGGGGACCGGCCGCTGCGGCAGGATGAGCTCGCTGTAGTTGGTGCGCCCCTCGGGCCGGATCACGAAGTAGGTGAAGTACGACGCGATCACCGGTGCCGCGCACACCAGCAGCACCAGCAGCATCTTGAGGCGGCCGCTCGCGGTGCGCCGGTCGTCGAGCGCCGGCGTGGGCATCGAGTGCACCGTGAAGCTGAAGGCTTCACCGGCGTCGCTGGAGGCGGGGGCGGAGGACTTGGAACCAGACATACAAACCTGCCATCAAGGCGCACAGGCCGAACCATTGGAAGGCGTAGCCGTAGTGCTTGTGAACATCGGCCGCAGGACGCGGCCATTGGCGCGACAGGCCGTCACGCGTGGGGACTCCATCGTCGCGCTGCAGGACCGTCCAGGGCCGCAGCGCCACCCCAAGCTCGCGGGCGTGATCGGCGAGCACGAGATTCTGCCGGATCGGCCCCGAGGCGGCCGCACCCGGAGCGAAGTCGTAGAGGCGCGCCGGCGGCGGCGCAAGCCGGCCCGTCACCTCGACGATGCCCGCGGGGGTGGGCACCTCGGGGACCCGCGTGCGGTCCTGCACATCGCGTGGCACCCAGCCGCGCTGCACCAGCACCGCATCGCCTGGCGCCAGCAGCAGCGGTGTCACCACGAAGAAGCCGGGGTGACCATTCATCTGGCGGTTGTCGAGGAACACGGTCGCGCCCTGCTGCCACTCGCCGCGCAGCGTCACCGGCCGATGGTGCTCGGCCTGGGCCTGAGCTTCGCTGCCCGGCAGACTGCCCTGGTGCAGCGGCGGCAGCTTGCCACGCGCATCGAGCGCCGATTGGAGCGCCTCCTTCTGGGCGGCGCGGTCGAGCTGCCACATGCCGAGCCGCGCGGTCACGCCCACACCCACGAGCGTGGCCACCAGCACGATCACCGCGCGACGGCGAGGGTCAGAGAACCACGCGGCCATAATCTTTGCCCATGAAGTACTTCATTGCCGCCGCCCTCGTGCTGATCATCGGCGCGCTCGCCTCTGCGGGCGTGTTCCTGATGCGCGATGGCCGCGACGGCAAGCCCAAGACCTCGAACATGATGCGGGCCCTGGCGGTGCGCGTCGGGCTGTCGGTGCTGCTGTTCCTGTGCATCCTGCTGGCGTACAAGATGGGGTGGATCCAGCCGACGGGGATTCCGATCGAGCGCTGAGGTTCCACATCGGCTGCAAAGCAAAAGAGCGCCGCGAGGCGCTCTTTTCGCATGAGGTGTCGTCCGGGCTCAGAGCCAGTACACGACCACGTAGAGGCCGAGCCACACCACGTCCACGAAGTGCCAGTACCAGGCCGCGCCTTCGAAGCCGAAGTGGCGCTGCGGGGTGAAGTGGCCCTTGTGCAGGCGGATCGTGATGAAGAGCAGCATCAGGGCACCCACGCACACGTGGAAGCCGTGGAAGCCGGTCAGCATGTAGAAGGTCGAACCGTACACGCCCGAGTTGAGCTTCAGGTTCAGGTCCTGGTACGCGTGCATGTACTCGTAGGCCTGGAAGCCGAGGAAGGTGGCGCCCAGAATCACGGTGATCCACATCCAGAGGATCGTCTTGCTGCGGTTGCCGGCGATCAGCGCGTGGTGCGCGATCGTGAGCGTCACGCCCGAGGTCAGCAGCAGCGCGGTGTTGATGGTCGGGATCGGCCACGGACCCATCACCTGGAAGGGCTCGACCGTGCCGGCCGGCGCGGCGGTGGTGCCGGGCACGCTGCTC
>DASWSY010000461.1:0-2711 GCA_036402415.1 Rhizobacter sp.
AGTTCTGCATCGACGTGCGGGCGGATCTGTCGGGCGAATAGGCTCATGGTCACGACCTTTCGGGGATTGGATGCCGCGATTGAAAACCCTGTAGCCGATGCAGGGTCAAGCCAGCCCTCGGAGAACCCCCGCTTTTCGGACCCTGTTCCCGCCACTTGCCGGGCGCGGGCCTCGCTAGCATGGCTCGTCATCTTCGGCCTGCGAGACGCGCCCGGCGGCGCCCGGTTTCCATGTCAACACCGCCCTTCTTCAGCGTCATCACCGCGACCCACCTGCGCTCGGCCCTGCTGGCGCGCAACCTGCGCTCGCTTCGGGCCCAGACCTTCCAGGACTTCGAGGTCATCGTCGTGGCCGACGCGCTCGACGGCGGCACCGCCAGCGTGTGCGCCGAGCTGCTGCGCGAGCAGGACGTGTTCCTCAAGCGCAACGGCCGCGGCGGCCCGGCGCTCAGCCGCAACGTGGGCCTGTCGCTCGCGCGCGGCGAATGGGTGGTCTTCCTCGACGACGACGACACCTTCGGCCCCCGGCACCTGCAGCACGCGCACGCGCGCATCACCGCCGCCGGCGAGCCCGGCGCCAAGGTGCTGTTTTCCGACTTCGACCTGCTCACCGAAGACCGCTCGAAAGACCTGCATGCCGTCCTGTCGCGCGCTCGGGTGAACCTGGGCGGGCAGCCGGTCGAGTCGCTCTACGCCAAGAACTTCATCCCCAACAACGCGCTCGTCTTCCACCGCCTCGCTCTCGAAGGCTGCGAGGTCGACCCGCACCTCAAGTCGCAGGAGGACTGGGACTTCCTGCTGGCCGTGTGCGAGCGCCACCTGCCGGTGCACTACGCCGGCGGCGAGGCCGTGGTCCACAAGGACTACGTGAACCCCGGCACGCGGCGCGGCAACAGCGATGCGGCCAACGACACCAGCGTCGTGCTCGACTTCCTTCACGTGTACAAGCGCTGGCCGGCGCCCACGCCGGCGCTCAAGGCGCAGCGGCAGGAGCTTCTGAAGACCGCCGGGCTGGCCTTGCCGCTGGAATGGTTCTGATGACGAGGGCCGACTACCTGCGCCAGTTCGACGGCCTGCGCGACCAGACCGTCTTCTGCACCTGGGCCGGCACCAACCCGCTCTCGCCGCAGCGTGCGATGGCCCTGCTCTCGGTGACGATGCGCATCGGCGTGCCGGTGGTCTGCGTGACGCCCGGCAACCTGCTGGACTGGCAGCACCCCGACCAGCCCTTCCACCCCGCCTACGAGCACCTGAGTGCCACGCACCGCGCCGACTACCTGCGCGTGTACTTCATGCACCACTACGGCGGCGGCTACACCGACATCAAGCAGACGCTGCGGCCCTGGCGCGGCTTCTTCGAACGGCTGCAGGCCCACCCCGGGCACGACGGCCTGGGCTACACCGAGATCAGCCCGCGCGGCGTGGCCCCCGTGCCGCCGCCGCTCGGCGACGAGCTGCGCGCCAACTACCAGAAGCTGATCGGCCTGTGCGCCTTCATCTTCCGCAAGCACTCGCCCTTCACCACCGCGTGGCTCGAGGCCACGCATGCGCTGCTCGACGCCAAGCTCGACGCACTGCGCACCCACCCTGCCCGCCACCCGCAAGACCAGACCGGCGTGATGTTCGAAGGTGGCGAACGATCGCAGTACCCCATCGCGTGGACCGAGATGCTCGGCAACCTCTTCCACCCGCTGGTGCTGCAGATGCACGAGCGCATCCTGCACGACGAGATCGCGCCGAGCTTCCAGCAGTACCGTTGACGAAAGAGGGGTAACGGCAGCCCCGTATGCTCGACTCCTTTTTTTGAAAGGAATCGACATGGCACTGTCCAAGAAGAAGCGCGTCGGCAAGCGGACCATTCCCGCCAACCAGGTCCGCAAGACCGCCAGCGGCCGCAAGCGCCGCAAGTCCGACGGCACCCAGCCCCCGAAGGACGCCACGCCCTCGTCGGCGCCCGCGGCGGGTTGAACGACGGGCGCGTCGCGCCCTGCGCCTTGCCCGCTAGGGCCGGGGCGTGCCGCCGCCCATGTACTGGTTCGTCGTGAGGCCCATCGACACGTAGATGCTCGTCAAGGCCTCGACGCCGATGTCGGCCGGGCTCACCCACTCTTCGGGCACGTAGAGCAACCCGCCGCCCACCGGCACAGGCGCCGTGGGCACCAGCACGCCGAGGTAGCGCCGGCCACCGTCCATCACCACCGGCTCGGGCGTGCACAGCAGCGCCAGCATCGCGACCTTCTGCCCTTCGCTCCCCTGCGCACCCTCGGCCGGCCGCCCGCCGAAATGCAGCCACACCGGGCTCATGGAGCCCAGCCCCTCGGAGGGCTTGCGCGAGAACAGCTCGACCATGCGCGTGACCACGTCGTAGACGTTGCGCACCAGCGGGATGCGCTGCATCAGCCCGTCGATCAGGCGCTTGAGGCCCACCTGCAAGCCCGCCTCGACCAGCACGCCCAGCACCCAGATCGCCGCGCACAGGAGCAAGAGGCCCAGGAAGTAGCCGATGGACTCTGAGCGCGAGACCGACACGCCGATGGCCACCAGCACCGAGCCGAACACGCTGGAAGGCCCCAGGAAGCCCGCCAGCAGTTGCCAGGCCCAGGCCAGCAGCGCCAGCGTGGCCGCCAACGGCAAGATGGCCACCAGGCCGGTGAGGAAAGGTCGGCCGAGGCGGTAGGCCCGGGCCTTGAGGCGAGGAGACAGCATGGCGGG
>DASWSY010000462.1:0-6606 GCA_036402415.1 Rhizobacter sp.
CGTAGATCATGCCGAAGACACCCAGCGGCACGCGCATCTGGCCCACGCTGATGCCGCTCGGGCGGCGTTTCACGTTCGTGATCTCGCCCACCGGGTCGGGCATGGCGGCGATCTGTTCGCAACCTTCGGCGACGGTCGCGATCACCTTGTCGGTGAGGCGCAGGCGGTCGACCATCGGGGCGGAGAGGCCGGCGGCCACGGCGGCAGCGATGTCCTTCTGGTTCGCCTCGGCGAGCGGTGCAGTGCGTTCGCGCAGCAGGCGGGCCAGCGTGGTGAGGGCGTCGTTCTTCGCCCGGGTGGAGGCTGCGGCCATGCGGGTGCTGGCCGCGCGTGCGGCCGCGCCCATGCGGGCGATCTCGGCCTGGAGGTCGGTGGAGGTCATGCCGGCATTTTTGCAGGATTGCGACGGAGGCGACCCGCGGGGCGAGGTCTTGAACGACGGCGCTTCAACGCTGCCGGATCGCTTCGACCTGGACCACGAGCCGCACCGTGTCGCCGATGAAGGGCAGCCCGTCGGTGATGCCGAAGTCGCTGCGGCGCAGCGTGCCGCTGAGGTCGGCGCCGCACACCTCGCGCTGCAGCTCGGGGTGGGGCACGCAGCGCAGCAGCGGTGCCCGCAGGCTGAGCGGCAGCGACACGCCGCGCAACGTGAACTCGCCGCGTACCTCCAGCGGCGCGTCGGGTTGCCAACGCCAGCCGCGCGCCACGAAGTAGGCGACCGGGTGCGCGGCGCTCGCGAGGTAGTCGCGGCGCAGCACGGCGTCGAGCGGCAGCACGCCGGTGTCGACCGAGGTGGTGCGCACCTCGATCGACACCTCGCCGGTGCCGCTCGCGGGGTCGAGTTCGAGGCTGCCGCGCACGTCGTCGAAACGGCCGCGGCTGGTGGAGGTGCCGAAGTGCATCACCTCCCAGTGCACCCGGGTGTGCGCCGCGTCCAGCAGGTAAGGCACCGGCTGTGCCTGGACCGTGGCGCCCAGCCATGAAAGCAGGCACCCACCCAGGCGCAGCGCCAGAACGCGCATGGGGGTGCAGAAACACGGGCTGAACGTGACCAAAGGCATGCGAGTGCTCGTCCTTTGCAGGTGCTGAAATCAAAGTGTCTCGGGATAATGCGCCAATCTGAACAGAGGGTGATGGGCAGGTGAGGGGGCGGGGGATGTCAACAGAATTGCGAACGCCACCGCACACCGCTGATCCGGTCGAGGCCGGGCTCGACCAGCGCGTCCGCGACGCGCAGACCGCCATGCTCTACGAGCGGGCGCAGACGTCCACGCTCGTCGGCATGGGCTTCGCGCTGCTGATGTGCGTGGGCCTCCTGCCCTACGTCGACCCGCGGCTCGCCTGGGGCTGGTTCGTGCTTCGTTGCGGGGTGTCGGTGCTGCGCCTCGCACTCACCCACCAGTTCGTGCGCTCCACGTTGCGCAGCGATGCCATCTGGCGGCGCTGGCTCGAAATCACCCTCGTCGCCGACGGGTTCACCTGGGGCCTCGCAGCGGTCGGCCTGCCCACGAGCACCAGCCCGCACGTGGTGGCGCTCCTGCTCACCTCGCTGGTGGGCGTGGCGGCGATCGGCATGTTCGTGCTGCAGCCGAGCTTCCGCGCCAGTGCCTTCTTCCTGTTGTCGATGCTGCTGCCGGCGGGGGCCGATCAGATCCTGAGCGGCACCCGCTACGGCTTGTTTGCCGGCCTGGGCCTGTGGATCTTCCTGGCGCTCGTGATGCTGGAGGCACGCCGGTCGCAGGCGCGCATCCGCGAGCTGCTGACCCTGCGCTTCACCACCGACCGGATCTCGGAGGAGCGCGCCGAGGCGCTGCGACTGGCGCAGCGGCAGAGCAGCGTGAAGAGCCAGTTCCTCGCCACCATGAGCCACGAGATGCGCACGCCGCTGCACGGCATCCTCGGGCTCACGCGCATGCTGCGCAAGGACGGCGCCATCCACCCCGAGAAGAAGCCCGGAGAGCAGCTTCAGCTCATCGAGCGCGCCGGCGAACACCTGCTCACGCTCATCAACGACATCCTCGACTTCTCCAAGCTCGAAGCCGGCCAGGTGCGCCTGTCGCCGCAGACCTTCGACCTCGCGGCGCTGATCGACGACGTGGTGTCGCTGTCGGTGCCCTCGGCCTTCCAGGCGGGGCTGACCTTGACGACTCGCTTGCACATGCCGCGGCCGTGTTTCGTGCGGGGAGACCCGTCGCGGCTGCGCCAGGTGCTGCACAACCTGGTCGGCAACGCGATCAAGTTCACCGAGGCCGGCGCGGTGACGGTGGTGGCCAAGCACCGTGGCTCGCGCACCCGCATCGCGGTGCACGACACCGGCGTGGGCATCCCGGCCGACGAGCTGCCACGCATCTTCGACGCCTTCCACCAGGCCGACAGCTCCTTCACCCGCCGCTACGGCGGCACGGGGCTCGGGCTCACCATCGCGCGCGAACTCGCGCGAGCGATGGGCGGCGACCTCGTGTGCACCAGCCAGCAGGGCCGCGGTTCGTGCTTCACCGTGACGGTGGAATTGCCCGAAGCCCAGACGCCACGGCCCGCCGATGCCGGCGATGCGACGCAGGGCTTGCCGCTTCAGGGCCGCGTGCTGCTCGCCGAAGACAACCCGGTCAACGCGCTCGTGGCGGAGACCGCGCTCAAGAACATGGGGCTCACCGTGGAACTGGTCGAGGACGGTCTGCAGGCCGTGGCCTCGTTCCGTGCGTCACCGCCGGACCTCGTGCTGCTCGATTGCCAGATGCCGGTGATGGACGGCTTCGAGGCGGTGCGCCGCATCCGTGAGCACGAAGGCGAGCAGGGGCTGCAGCGCACGCCGGTGGTGGCGCTGACGGCGAACGCACTGCAAGGCGACCGCGAGCAGAGCCTCGCGGCGGGCATGGACGATCACCTCGCCAAGCCCTTCAAGGACGAGGACCTGCGCGCGGTCTTGCGCAGGCACCTCGTGCCGGCCTGACGCTTACTGCTTGACGGCTTCGACCTGGATCAACAGCTTGATGCCGTCGGGAATGCCCGGCAGGCCATAGCTGTTGCCGAACTGGCTGCGCTGGATCGTGGTCTCGAAGTCACCGCCGCAGACCTCGCGCTTGAGCATCGGGTTCTGGTAGCAGTTGAAGTTGGTGGCGGTCAGCGTCACCGGCTGCGTCTTGCCGAGGAAGGTGAGCGTGCCCGCCACGGTGGTGACCTTGTCGCCGCTGAAGCTGAACTTGTCGCCCACGAACTTGGCGGTCGGGTGCTCGGCGGCGTTGAAGAAGTCCTTGCTCTTCAGGTGGCCGTCGAGCGGGGCCACGCCGGTGCTCACCGAGGCCATGTCGATGGTGATCTCGGCCTTGCCCGACTTGGCCGCCTTGTCGAAGGTCACGCTGCCTTCCTTCTTGTCGAAGCGGCCACGCAGCGTGCTGGTGCCGAAGTGCTTGGCCTCGAAGTTCACGAAGGTGTGCGTCGGGTCGATGGCGTAGGTGGCGCTCTGGGCCTGGGCCATGCCGGCCACGGCGATCAGGGCGGATGCGAGCAGGGTCTTCTTCATCATGGAACAGCTTCCTGTGGGTGGGGGGTTGGGAATCAGAGCGGGGCGACGCCCGTCAGCGCGAACTTGAGCTTCACGTTCACGTCGTTGGCGACCATCGAGGTGTCTTTCCAGTCACCGTCGCCGATCTTGAAATCGAGACGCTTGAGCACGAAGCCGCCGGTGGCGGTGGTGGTGCCCCCGGCCTGGGCCAGGGTCACCGGCACGACCACGTTCTGGGTCGTGCCCTTGATGCTCAGCTTGCCGGCCACTTCGTACTTGCCGGGGCCGGTGCCCTTGACGGTGGTCGACTGGAAGGTCGCCTGCGGGAAGGCCTTGGTGTTGAACCAGTCCGGCTTGGCGACTTCGGTTTCGGTTTCGCTCGAGCCGAAGCTCACGCTCGCCAGGTCGACGGTGAAGGCGATCTTCGCGGCTTCCGGCTTCTTGGGGTCGAAGGCGATCTGGGCGTCGAACTTCCTGAACTTGCCATCGACCGGCACGCCCATCTGGCGGCTGGTGAAGGCGATCTCGCTTTGGGCCGGCACGAGCTTCTGCTGTGCGGCGGCGCCGAGGGCGAGGGTGGCGAGCGCCACGGAGGCGAGGAATTGCTTCATGTTGGAGCGGTCCTTTCAACCGCGGGTGTTTCAGCCGCGCAGTGACATGCGGCGGAGGAGCCCGTCGCGGTCGATGAAGTGGTGCTTGAGCGCCGCGGCGATGTGCATGACGACCAGGGCGGCCAGTGCGTAGGCCAGCCAGCCGTGCCAGGGCTTGATGGCTTCGGCCAGCGCCTTGTCGGGCGAGACGAAATCGGGCAGCGGCAGCACGCCGAACCACACGATGGGGAACCCGGCCGCCGAGCTGTAGGCCCAGCCGACCAGCGGCACCGCGAAGAAGAGCGCGTACAAGCCCCAGTGCGTGGCGTGTGCCGCAGCGCGTTGCCACCCGGGCATCGGCAGGTCCGCCGGCGGGCGGTGCGTCAGGCGCCACAAAAGGCGCAACGCCGAGAGCGCCAGGATGGTGACGCCGGCCCACTTGTGCCAGTTGTAGTACTTGAGCCGCTGCGGCGAGAAGGGCAGGTCGCTCATGTACACGCCCATGCCGAACGCGCCGACGATCGCCAGCGCCAGGGCCCAGTGGAACGCGATGGCGACAGCGCTGTAGCGGGTGACGGTCGGTGTGTTCATGACCTCGGCACTCTACGGAGGCAGCGTTCAACGCCGTTCACCGACCTTGTCGTGATCCTTCAAATTTTTGAACGTCCGGGACGGCCGCCCGGACGCGGGGGCTTACGCAAAAGGGCCGACAGGCAAACCCTGCGCGGACTTTCCCTAGGCCGGGTTCGGCGCAACTTGCGTTGCCGTGCGGCGCTCTTAGACTCGGCGCTCGCAGTTCAGGTAACTGAATAGCGTTCAACAGGCTGAACACACCCCAGGCCCTTTCCCGCATGCAAACCGCCGTGGCGACCGCTCCGCACCCTGCCAAGCCCGCTCTCGTGCCGGCGGTGGCGCGTGCCATGGCGCTGCTCGACCTGCTCGAAAAGGAGCGCGGCGCGATGAGCCTGGCGAGGCTGGCCGCGAGCCTGGCACTGCCCAAGAGCAGTGTGCACGGGCTGTGCAACACCCTGCTGGCCCTGGGCTATCTGCGCCGCCAGGACGACGGCGCGTTCTACATCGGCCCGCGGGTGATGGGACTGGCCCATGCCTTCGCGGAAGCGACCACACCGGCGCAGGAGTTCGAGCGCCTGTGGGCGAGCCTGGGCACCGTGCCGCAGGAGACATTGATCCTCTCGGTGCTCGACGGCACCGACGTCGTCTACGTCGGCGTGCGCAACGGCATGCGTCCGCTCGGCATGGCCTTCAGCGTGGGCATGCGCCTGCCGGCCCACCGTGCCGCCACCGGCCGCGCCATGCTCGCCTTCCACGACGAGGCCTGGGTCAAGCGGCTGTTTCCCGCACCGCGCCTGCCGGCCTACATGAACCTGCCGGCGATGCGCCGCAGCGACCTGCTGGCCGAATTGGCCCAGACCCGAGAGCGCGGCTACAGCATCGACGACGAAAGCGTGCGCCAGGGCGTGTACTGCCTGGCCGCGCCGGTGCTGAGCGCATCGGGCGAAGTGGTGGCCGGCCTGGGCGTGTGCATGCAGAAGGCCGCACTCAAGCCACGGTTCGTCGCCCAGCAGCGCGACACCGTCATCGACCTGGCCCGGCGCTTGTCAGAGCGGCTGGGTGCAACTTCCGGGCACATCAGCAAATGAGCGACGACATCATTCTCGAAACGCGCAAGCTCACGAAGGAGTTCAAGGGCTTCGTCGCGGTCAACCAGGTCGACCTCAAGGTCAGGCGCGGCCAGATCCATGCATTGATCGGGCCGAACGGGGCGGGCAAGACCACCTGCTTCAACCTGCTCACGCACTTCATCACGCCGACCTCGGGCCAGATCGTCTTCAACGGCGCTGACATCACCGGCGAGGCCCCGGCCCACATCGCACGGCGCGGCATCATCCGCTCGTTCCAGATCTCGGCGGTGTTCCCCCACCTCACGGTGCTGGAGAACGTGCGCGTGGCGCTGCAGCGCAAGCTCGGCACCTCGTTCCACTTCTGGAAGTCGGAGCGCTCGCTGCACACGCTGAACGAGCGCGCACTCGAGCTGCTGCGCCAGGTCGACCTGGAAAGCTACGCCGAACACACCACCGTCGAGCTGAGCTACGGCCGCAAGCGCGCGCTCGAGATCGCCACCACGCTCGCGATGGAGCCCGAGCTGATGCTGCTCGACGAGCCCACGCAGGGCATGGGCCTGGAAGACGTGGACCGCATCCGCTCGCTGATCAAGAAGGTGTCGGCCAACCGCACCATCCTGATGGTGGAGCACAACATGAGCGTGGTGGCCAGCATCGCCGACACCATCACCGTGCTGCAGCGTGGGGCCACGCTGGCCGAAGGGCCGTACGCCGAGGTGTCGAAGAACCCGGCGGTGATCGAGGCCTACATGGGCAGCGCCAACGTCGAGTTGAAGGGGGCTCATTGATGTTTGGGCGTGCTTCTTCCGGTGCGAGCCGAGGCTGCCGGGTGACCGGCTCCGCTCATGTCCCCCGGCCAGGCTGCGCCTGG
>DASWSY010000463.1:0-1950 GCA_036402415.1 Rhizobacter sp.
ATATGAAAAGAGAAGTCGTGGTCGTGAGCGGTGTGCGCACCGCCATCGGTACCTTCGGCGGTGCGCTGAAAGACGTGCCGCCCACCCAGCTCGGCGCCACCGTCACGCGCGAAGCGCTGGCACGCGCCAAGGTCGAGGGCAAGGACGTGGGCCACGTCGTCTTCGGCCACGTCATCAACACCGAGCCGCGCGACATGTACCTGGCGCGCGTGGCGGCGGTGGAAGGCGGCATTCCGCACGACACGCCGGCCCTCACCGTCAACCGCCTGTGCGGCTCGGGCCTGCAGGCCGTGGTGAGCGCGGCGCAGAGCATCCTGCTCGGCGATGCCGAGATCGCGGTGGCCGGCGGCGCCGAGAGCATGAGCCGCGGCCCCTACTCGCTGCCGCAGGCCCGCTGGGGCGCACGCATGGGCAACGCGACCATGGTCGACATGATGGTGGGCGCACTGCACGACCCCTTCCACAACGTGCACATGGGCATCACCGCCGAGAACGTGGCGGCCAAGTGGGACATCAGCCGCCAGCAGCAGGATGAAGCGGCGCTGGAGAGCCAGCGCCGCGCGCAGAAGGCGATCGAGGCCGGCCACTTCAAGGCGCAGATCGTCCCCATCGTGCAGGAAAGCCGCAAGGGCCCCGTCACATTCGACACCGACGAGCACGTGCGCCTCAACGCCAAGCTCGAAGACATGGCCAAGCTCAAGCCCGCGTTCAAGAAAGAGGGCGGCACGGTGACCGCCGGCAATGCATCCGGCGTGAACGACGGCGCCGCGGCGCTGGTGCTGATGGAGCGCGCGGAAGCCGAGCGCCGCGGCCTGAAGCCGATGGCGCGGCTGGTGGCGTATGCACATGCCGGCGTCGACCCGCTCTACATGGGCATCGGCCCGGTGCCGGCCACGCGCAAGGTGCTGGAGAAGGCCGGGCTCAAGGTGAGCGACCTCGACGTGATCGAGGCCAACGAAGCCTTTGCCGCGCAAGCCTGCGCCGTCAGCAAGGACCTGGGCTTCGACCCCGCCAAGGTCAACCCCAACGGCTCGGGCATTTCGCTCGGGCACCCCGTGGGCGCGACCGGCGCCATCATCACCGTGAAGGCGTTGTACGAACTGCAGCGCACCCAGGGCCGCTATGCCCTGGTGACGATGTGCATCGGCGGCGGGCAGGGCATCGCGGCGGTCTTCGAGCGCGCCTGAGGCGCCGCGCGCAGCCCCGGGCCGCTCAGAGCTTGGGGATGCGCAGCGTCTTGCTGACCATCAAGGTGCCCGAGAGCACGAACATCAGCGACAGCGGGTGCAGCGTCCACGGGCCGAGCGCCCACGCCCCGCCCCACAGTGCATCGCCCAGCGCGCCCTGCCAGGCCGCTGCGGCGAGCACCCCGGTCAGCAGCACGCTGGTCGGGATGGGCGTGCCTTCGAAGTAGCGCACCTTCGCCGATCCCGCCGACAGCGACTCGGCCGTGACGTTGTAGCGCGCGAGGCGCGACACGCCGCAGCAGACGAAGTAGATGAGCGCGAGCACGTCCCACCCGCCTTGCAAGCCGGCCGCAAAGCCGAGCGCGGCAGGGGCGACGCCAAAGGAGACGATGTCGGCCAGCGAATCGAGCTCGCGGCCCAGGGCCGAATGCGTCTGCCGCCAGCGCGCGACGCGGCCGTCCAGCACGTCGAACAGCAAGGCCAGCGGCGCCATCACTGCAGCAGCATAGAAGTGCTGCAGCGACTGCGAGGCCATGAACAGCATGGCGAGGAACACCGCAGCGGTGCCGCAGGCCGCATTGGCCAGGGTCACGAAGTCGGCGAGGTGGAAACCTCGAAGCATGGAGAAGTGGCGCGGCGGCTGGTGGGCGGAGTGGGTGTGCGGCATGGGCGCTCCAGGTGACGCTGAAGTGGAGATGCTAGGCGCGCAGGGCGCGGGCTCCAATGGGGGACTGGGTGGTGGGGGTGTAGGACAAGGCCTGCA
>DASWSY010000464.1:0-3522 GCA_036402415.1 Rhizobacter sp.
GAAGTTAAACCAGGAAAGGAACCATTACCCCCTATAGTCCCCCAGCCGCTGGGACCGGGCTCGAGCAAGGCCGAGGCCGAGGGCGTGCTGGCCTACCTGAACCAACGGGCCGAGCGCGACTACCGGCCGGTGGAGTCGAACCTGAAATTCGTCCGGGCCCGGCTCGAGGAGGGCGCCACCGTGCGCGAGCTGCGCGCCGTGGTCGACATGAAGGTGCGCCAGTGGGGGCAAGATCCGAAGATGGCCGAGTACCTGCGCCCGCAGACGCTGTTCAACGCGACCAAGTTCGCGCAGTATGTGGGCCAGCTCAACGCGCGCATGCCGGTGGACGAGCGCGGCGCTGACAGTTTCCTCGCCACGTTCGAGGGCGGGTACAATGCCGGCCCCGAGGACGATGGCATGACGATCGACATGGAGGAGAGCCATGCGTGATGAAGACCGGAAGGAATTCGCGGACGTGATCCGCGCGACCTTTGACAACTACCACCGCCAGCCGCCGCTGGGCGCCACGCTGCGCCTGTGGTGGGAAATGCTGGCCAAGCACGACCTGGCCGCGGTGCGTCAAGCCTGCGTGAGCTACATCGCCACCGAGCCCAAGCACCCGCCCAGCATCCAGCAGCTGCTCGAGCTGCTGCGGCCCAAGTCCGAGCGCCTGGGCGCCGAGGAAGCGTGGGCGCGCGCGGTGCTGGCCTGCGACGAGCGCGAGACCGTCATCATGAACGACGAGATCGCGCAAGCGTGGGGCGTGTGCAAGCCGATCATGGACCTGGGCGACGAAGTCGGCGCGCGCATGGCGTTCAAGGAGGCGTATGCCCGCATCGTGGCGCAAGCGCAGGGGCCCACGCACTGGTGGCCGTCGATCGGGCACGATCCGCACAAGCGCGACACGGCGCTCAAGGAAGCGCGCCGCGCCGGCCTGCTGGGCCAGGACACCGTGCGGGCACTGTTGCCGCCGCCGTCCGGCGCCGCGGCGCAGAAGCAGGGCGACCCGGCGGGGATGCAGCGCCTGCGTGCGGAAATGGGGCGCCTGCAGCTGGCGCGCGCCGAGCGTGCCGACGAGGCCGAAGCACGCCGCGCGGCCGAGCGCGAGGCCGTGACCGCGCGCAAGCTCGAGATCGCCAGCGTGGTCGCGCAACACCAGCAACGCCCCCACTAGAAATTACTTTCCACATCCCGCGGCATGTGTTTATAATCCTCGTGCAGACTAACGCACGAGGAGAAAACCATGAACCACCCGCAGGAAAACGAGCTGCTGCGCCGCGCGCGCAACCAGCCCGCCAGCAATCTCGAGAAGGTCATCATCGGCGCCGTCATCGGCGTGTTGGGCACGCTGGTGGCGATCGCCCTGTTTGGCAACCCGTACTAATCCCCCACAGGAAACGCAAATCATGGCTGAATTCAACGACCTGGCCGACAAGGCCGACGAGAGCGCGCCGGCCCCGATCGCTGAGACCGTGGCGCCGGGCACCGACATTGCCGTGCTCGAGCCCAAGAAGCGCGCGCTGATCGTGCTCAAGAGCGCCGAGCGCGAGAAGGATCTGCGCGCACTGGTGGCCAAGAGCGTCGACATCAAGGAAGTGAAGAACGATGACGGGCGCGACCAAGCGCACCGCATGGCGATGAACCTGCGCAACGCGCGCACCACCATCACCAAGACCGGCAAGGAAGCACGCGACGATGCCAACGCTTTCTGCAGCGCCGTGATTGCGGAGGAAAAGCGCCTGCTGGCCATCAGCGAGACCGAAGAGAAGCGCGTCTTCAAGCTGCGCGACGACTGGGACGCCAAGGTCAAGGCCGAGGCCGCCGAGCGCGAGCGCAAGGAGCAGGAGCGCAAGGACGCGATCCACGAGCGTATCAACGGCATCGCCGGCCTGACGCAGGCATCGGTGGCCGACACCGCCGAGGAGTTGGCCGCGACCATCGCCGACCTCGAGGAATTCGCGCCCAGCGACGAGGACTTTGCCGAGTTCGCCGCGGTGGCCCGGCAGACGGCCGCGACCGCGCTCGCCGGTCTGCGCGCGCTGCACGCTGCCGCCGCCTCCCGTGAGGCCCTGGCCGCGCAGCTGGCCGAGCAGGCGCGCCAGCTCGAGGAGCAAAAGGCGCAGATGGCCGCGCAGCAGGCCGAGCTGGACCGGCAAAAGGCCGAGCTGGCCGAGAAGGCCGCGGAAGTGGCCAAGGCGGCCGAAGTGGTCGAGCGCGCCGCCACGCTGGGCGCGGAGTTGCTCGAGAGCGCGACGCCGCCGGACGGCTGGGTCGAGGAAGGCGTGGCCTACGACCAAGCCACGGACGGCGGCCCCAACCCGGACTACGTGGCGCCGGAAGGCTGGGACCGCATCGAGGGTGACACCCCGATTACCCCGGAAGTGCATGCGCGCGAAAGCCGCATCCCGATGCACACGCACGATGTCGACCCGGCCGGCGCGCACGGGCAGACCCTCGCGCCGCTGAACTGGGATACCAGCGAGCAGGCGCCCCGCCAGCCGGGTCCGGTGCCGACCCCGGCATTCACCGAGGCCGAGTTGGCCGCCGAGTTCCCCGCCACGTTCAGCGACGCCGGCCTGGCCCGTGTCGCCGCCGCGGTGGCGCTGCAGAGCGCGCCGGAGGAAGTCTGGACGCTGCTGGAAGACGGCGAGCTGCTGTGTGCGCGCAGCACCGAGGACGGCATCCGCAGTGAGGCCCGCTTGGCCATGCAGATGGCCGGTTCCGAAACCTTCAACTACAGCATCGCCCGCTACGTGCTGGCCAAGGAGTTCGACCTGTGAGCACCGCCCCCGAAACCCTGCAAGAGCCCAAGACCGTCGACGGCAGCGACCTGGCCGGCATGCTGCTGGCGATCCTGACCGAGTACGTGGGCGAAATGGCCCCCGAGCACCAGGCCGCGATCGCGCGCCACCGCAAGATGGCCGGCCACATCCTGAGCGTGGCCAAGGCCCACGGCGACGCCGCGCCGCTGCTGGGCATGTTGATCGAGGCCCTGACCTACCTGACCGAGGTGTCCGCCCCGGCGGACGACACCACCACCAAGCACTGATGACCCGCACGCTCATTGGGGAGCCCCCCGCGTGGCTCAAGCAGGCCGCCAAGGAGTACGGGGAATCCCTGTTCCTGGCGGCCGAGCGCCGCCGCATGGAGGCGCGCATCCGCCTGAATTCGATGCTGCTGCACACCCTGAACCCGCGCACCTGCCTATCCTGCGGTGCCAAGACCGACCATAACGGAGAGATCCCATGCGGACACTGACCACCCACGAAGACACCGCCGAGCTGCCGATCGAGCTGGAAGGCCCCTATGGCCTGGCCGTCGATGCGACGCTGCTGGTCAAGTTCAAGTATCACGGCCCGGTCAAGGGCGCCACCGATGGCCCCGGCGGGCCCCCGATCGAGCCCGACACCGACGAAAGCATCGAGATTCTGGGCGTGTCGCTCAAGTTCGCGGCGCCGGACGGCAAGGGCTTCTTTACCGTGCCGATCGCCACCGATGACGTGGACGAGGCCGAGCTGGAACCGCGCCTGCTCGAGTACG
>DASWSY010000465.1:0-4319 GCA_036402415.1 Rhizobacter sp.
AGTCGTGCGCACACGATCCCGCTGTCGCGCAACTACCCCGGTTTTCCCGAAGGCATCTCGGGCGAGCAGCTTCTGGCCGCGATGCGTCGGCAGGCCGAGCGATACCCCATCCATCGCGTGGAAGGCAGGGTCGACACCCTCGAGCGTGCGGACGGCCGTTTCGTGCTCCGCGGCGAGAGCCTGGCCGACGGCTTCGAGGCCCGGCACGTGCTGCTCGCAAGCGGGGTCGCAGACACCTGGCCTGACCTCCCCGAAGCCGCCGCGGCCCTGCGCGCCGGCGTGCTGCGCTTCTGCCCCGTGTGCGACGGCTTCGAAGCGGCAGGCCGCCCCGTCGCCGTGCTCACGCGCAGTGCCGCCGGAGCCCGCGAAGCGGTCTACCTGCGCCACTTCAGCGACGACGTGACGGTGTTCCTGGCCGACTCGGGCGCCGTGCTGCCGCCCGAGGAACTGCAGCGGCTCGCCGATGCCGGCGTCGCGCTGGCCCAGGCCCATCCGCAGGCCTTCAACCTGTGCGACGGCGGCGTGCAGGTGCGCTTCGGCGACGAGCAGCGCATGTACGCCGCGCTGTACTCGGCCTTCGGCGTGCAGGTGCGCTCGCGGCTGGCCACCGCGCTCGGTGCGGCGTGCGATGCCTCGGGCTACCTCGTCGTCGACGACCGTCAGCAGACCAGCGTGCCCGGCCTCTATGCCGCGGGCGACGTGGCCAGCGGCCTGAACCAGATCAGCGTGGCGGTCGGCGGTGCGGCCATCGCGGCTTCGGCCATCCACCTGTCGCTGGGCCTGCCGGCACGGGCCGGTCCCTGAGCGGCCCGCACGGCCATGCACACCCGCCGCATGACTTTCGTTCATTGCGGGTCTTGGCCCGAGCCCGGATAAACGCGACTGTGGGGCCGCCACGCCCGGAGCCGGCGGCCCGTCCCCTGGAGCCCCCATGCATCTCGTGATCCGTGCGCATTCCCTGAAAGGCGAAACCCTGTCGCAGGCCATCACCGGCCATTTCGACGAACGTGGGGGCACGATCGGCCGCGCCGACACCAACACCCTGAGCCTGCCCGATCCCGAGCGCCACATCTCGCGCCTGCAGGCCGAGGTGTGGTTCAGCAACGGCGGTTTTTCCATCCGCAACGTGGGCAGTGCCAACGCGATCACGGTCAACGGCCGCCCCATCAATCCCGGCGAAGGCACCACGCTCGCCGACGGCGACGAGCTCGTCGTGGGCAGCTATGGCATGCGCGCCATCTTCGGCGAAGCGGCCGATGCCGCGACGCAGATCGCCCCGGTGGATGCGCGCACCGTCATCAAGTCTTCCGTCACCGAGGGCCGCACCAACCCGCGCCCGCGCTCGGCACTGGGCGGTGCCACGCTCGGCCCGACGACCAGCGCGTCGAACCCGTTCGCCGATCTGCTGGGCAGCGCCGTCAAGCCCGGTGCCGACGACCCCTTCGCCGGCCTGATGGGCGGCACGCCGGACAACCCGCCGACCACGGCGGTGCACGTGCGCGTGCCGCTCGCGCCGCCGCCGGCGCGACCCACCCCGCCCGCGCCCGCGCCGGTGGCTGCTCGCCTGCCCGACGACTTCGACCCCTTCGCCGACCTCGCGCCACCGCCCGCCAGTGCCGCACAGACCGGACTCGCCGGCTTCATGGCCAGCAGTCCGCCGGCGCCAACACCCTCGGACGCCCTGCCTGCTGACCTGGGCCTGGGCGACCTGATCGGCAGCCCGCCGGCGCAGGCCAGCAGCCTGGACGCGATGTTCGGCCTCAACGCTGCGCCCGCGCCGGGCAGCGACCCGCTGGCGGCCTTTCTTTCCTCTCCCACGAGTGGCACCCAGGACGCGCCACCCGAGAGCAAGGATCCGATGGCGATGTTCGGCACGCCGGCCGCAGCGCCGGCACCCGTGGCGCCCCCGGCCTCGAACCACACGCCCGAGCTGCGCGCCGCCTACGTGCCCCCCGCCGTGCAGGCCTCGAAGCCCGAGCCGAAACCGGCCCCCTGGCCCGCGCCCGCTCCGGTGCCCGCTGCGCCCGCGGCCACGAGCATCTTCAACACGCCGCCCCCCGCCACGACCGGCCGCCGCACCGAGCCCGAGACAGTGCCCGGCGTGAAACCATCGCGGCTGGTGTTCGACTCGGCGCAAGCGCCGCTCGACGCGATCCCGCCTGCCAGCGCCCCCGCGCCGCGGGCGGCCGCCCCTGTCTCGTCACCGTCGGCACCGCCCGATGCGCTCTGGGCTGCGTTCTGCGAAGGCGCGGGCGTCGACATCAAGCTGCCGCAGGGCCTCACGCCCGAGATGATGAAGATCATCGGCCAGGTGATGCACCACGCCATCGATGGCACCCTCAAGCTCGTGCACGTGCGCGCCGCGGCCAAGCAGGAGATGAAGGCCGACGTGACCACCATCCAGGCGCGCAACAACAACCCGCTCAAGTTCTCGCCCGACGCGGGTGTGGCGATCGAGCAGCTCCTGCAGCCGCCGATGCGCGGCTTCATGATGGGCCCCGTGGCCGTGAACGACGTGATGGACGACCTGCTCGGCCATGCCATCGGCACCATGGCCGGCATGCGCGCGGCGCTCGGCGGGGTGCTCGACAAGTTCGAGCCCGGCAAGCTGGAAAACAAGCTCGCCGGCAACTCGGTGCTCGACAGCGTGCTGCCGATGAACCGCCGCGCCAAGCTGTGGGAGCTGTACCTGCAGCACTACAAGCGCATCCGCGACGACGCCCAGGACGACTTCCACGACCTTTTCGGCAAGGCGTTCATCGAGGCCTACGAAGAGCAGCTCGACCGCCTGGACCAGGCACGCCACCCCTCCGTCTGACGCCGCGACGCGCATGCTCGAGATCGACATCGCCGCCCGCAGCGAGGTGGGCGGGCGCAGCCACAACGAGGACGACCTGCGCCACGGCCGCAACGGGCCGTTCTGGTATGCCGTGCTGGCCGACGGGGCCGGCGGCCACAAGGGCGGCGCGGTCGCGGCCGACCTGGTGGTGCGCCTGACCGCACACGCCTTCCAGAATGCGGTGCAGGCCTCGCCCGGCGAGCTGACCAAGCTCGTGGTGCAGGCCCACGACGCGCTGGTGCAGAAGCAGGAGCAGCAGGTCCGCAACCGCATGCACGCCACGCTGGTGGCGCTGTGGATCGACGCACGCCGCCAGGAAGCGCTCTGGACGCACGTGGGCGACTCGCGCCTGTACCTGCTGCGGCATGGCCGCGTGTTCCACGTCACGCAGGACGACAGCGTCGTGCAGCAGATGGTCGCCGCCGGCTACCTGACGCCCGAGGAGGCGCTGAACCACCCCCAGAAGAACCAGCTCCTCGCCGCCATGGGCACCGAAGGCGGCATCGAACCCAACACGCTCGAACGTGCAGTGCCCATCGAGGACGGCGACGCCTTCCTGCTGTGCAGCGACGGCTGGTGGGACCACTTCGGCGAACGCGAGATCGAGGCGCACTTCGCCGTCGCCGCCTCGCCCGCCGACTGGCTGCAGCGCATGGCCGAGCACATCGCGCAGCACGCCACGCCCCGGCAGGACAACTACAGCGCCATCGCCGTGTGGATCGGCGACCCTGCCGAGACGACACGCCTGAACGGGCTGTGGAGCGACACCGTGCCGGGCCCCGTGCCCGGGTGACCTTGGTCGCTTCCGCGCGGGGCTTGCATCGTTCAAGATCCGCACCGTCAGAAGACCTGCAGGAGAACCGCCATGCGCACCCCGCCCCGCCCCGCCGTCAAGCTCGTCGCCGCCCTCCTGGCCGCGACCCTGTGCGCCTCTCCCTGGGCGCAGGAGGGCACCACGCTGCTCAAGGGCAACAAGGTCACCGAGTCCAACCTGCTGGAAGCCCTGACGCCCGAACCCGCGCCCGTGCTCACCCGCAGCCTGAAGGTCAGCCGCGACAACAGCGCCGGCGTGCTGGCCGCCCCGAAGAAGAAGGCAAGTGCCTCGCTGCTCATCACCTTCGAGACCAACTCCTCCGAGCTGACCGCCAGCGCGAGGCAGCAGCTCGACGTGGTGGCCGCCGCGCTGAAGAACGACCGCCTGGCCGACTACACGTTCAGCGTGGAAGGCCATGCCGATCCACGCGGCAACCCCGACGCCAACCTCGTGCTGTCGCAGCAGCGCGCCGAGAGCGTGCGCGAGTACCTGGTGGCCCAGCACAGCATCTCGGCCGATCGACTGAAGGCCGAGGGCAAGGGTGACACCGACCTGTTGAACCGCAAGGTGCCGGCGGCGCCGGAGAATCGTCGGGTCACGATTGTGACGAATCAGCCCTGAGGAAGGGTTCAGTTCACTGCGTGAGGCTGCTGCCGGGTCTCGCCC
>DASWSY010000466.1:0-2693 GCA_036402415.1 Rhizobacter sp.
TGTCGGGCAAGGTCCGCTGGCGCCACGGCGAACGCGACACCATGCACGCCGAGGCCGACCTCGACGTCGGCGGCAACCACCTCGAACTCGACGGCGAGCTCGCCACCGACGCGCGCGGCCAGAAGGACAGCTGGACGCTGCAGGCGCGCGCCCCCGCGCTGGCGCGCATCACCCCCCTGCTGCGCGCCTTCATGCCGAGCGACGACGCGGCCGTGATGGCCGACTCGCTCGCCGGCTCGCTCACCGCCGAAGCCCGCGCCCGCGGCCGCTGGCCCGACGTGAGCACCCAGGGCCAGCTCCAGCTCGCCGGCGTGAAGGCCGGCGCGTGGGCGGTGGGCCAGGCGCAGGCACGCTGGCAGGCCAGCAGCCAGCTCGATGCGCCGCTCGACGTGCAGGTCGACATCGGCCAGGCCGCCTGGTCGGAACGCCAGATCGCCAACACGCGCCTGCAGATCAGCGGCAGCGCGCGCAGCCACCAGTTCGCGCTCGCGAGCGAACTGCGCGCCGCGCCGCCAGTGTGGATGGAAACGCTGCAAGGCGGGCGCCCCACCCCACCCGCGCCCGGCCCCGACGGCCAGCCGGTGCCGCGGCCACCGCTGCGCACGCTCCTGGCTGCCACGGCACAGGGCAGCTTCGCGGGCAACCTGCTGCACAGCGCCGACCCGCGCGACACCACGCCGCCTTGGTCGTGGAAGGGCCTGCTGCAGCGCTTCGAGCTGACCACCACGCAGGCCGGGGCCGCTCCGCTGCTGTCGTTGCGCGAGGTGCCGCTGGGGCTCAAGGGCGGCCCGCCGCTGCGCGCCACCATCGGCGAGGGCCGGGCCGACGTCCTGGGCGCCGCCCTCAAGTGGAACCGCATCGAATGGGAAGCCGGCCGCGGCGTCATCACGCAGCAGCTCGACATGCAGGCCGAGCTCGAGCCGCTCGCCGTCGCACCCTTGCTGCGCCGGGTGCACCCCAACTTCGGCTGGGGCGGCGACCTGGTCGTGGCCGGCCGGGTGATCGTCAAGCAGACCGACAGCTTCGTGGCCGACATCGTCTTCGAGCGCGTGAAGGGCGACCTGACCGTCACCGAGGAAAGCGGCACTCAGGCCCTGGGCCTCACCGACCTGCGCATCGGCCTCGACGCACGCGACGGCGTGTGGAGCTTCTCCGCGGGCCTGGCCGGCGAGCAGCTCGGCGTGCTGGGCGGCGCGGTGGTGATCCGCACCTCGCCACAGGTGGCCACGCCGCCGCCCGACGCGCCGCTGCAAGGCGTGATCGAGGCACAGGTGGCCAACCTCGGCACCTGGGGCCCCTGGGTGCCGGCGGGCTGGCGCCTCGACGGCCAGCTCAACGTCAGCGCCAGTTTCGGCGGGCGCCTCAACGCGCCCGAGTACACCGGCAAGATGGTCGGCAGCGGCATCGGCGTGCGCAACATGGTCGAGGGCATCAACGTCACCGACGGCCAGGTCGACATCTCCCTGCAAGGCGACACCGCGCGCATCAACACCTTCACCGCGCGCGGCGGCAACGGCACCGTGCGCCTGGAAGGCGACGCGCGGCTCGACGACACCTGGCGCGCCCGGCTCAAGCTCGTGGCCGACAAGTTCCAGGCGCTCGGCCGCGTCGACCTGCGCGTGGTCACCAGTGGCGAGGCCACGGTCGCGGTCGACGGCGAGCACGTCAAGAGCGAAGGCCGCTTCGTCGTCGACGAAGGCCTGATCGACTTCACCCGCCTCAGCTCGCCCGGCCTTGGCGACGACGTGATCGTCACGGGCCGCAGCAACGACCCGCGCGAAGCGCCGCCCACCGCGCCCAATGCGCAGAGCGGCAACCGGATCGCGCTCGACCTGCGCGTGGACCTCGGCGACAAGCTGCGCATGCGCGGCTTGGGCATCGACACCCTGCTCAAGGGCGAGCTGCGCGTGTCGCGCCCCGGCGGCAAGTGGGCGCTCAACGGCAAGGTCAACGCCGTCGACGGCACCTTCGCCAACTACGGCCAGAAGCTCGTGATCGACCGCGGCGAGATCTCCTTCGCCGGCCTGCCCAGCGACATGCGCCTGGACATCGAAGCCACCCGCCCCAACCTCGACGTTCGCGTGGGTGTGCAGGTCAGCGGAACGCTGCAGAACCTGCGCGTGAAGCTCTTCTCGGTGCCCGAGATGAGCAACAACGAGAAGCTGTCGTGGCTGATGCTCGGCCGTGCAAGCGACGGCCTGGGCAAGGCCGACACCGCGCTGGTGCAGCGTGCCGCATTCGCCCTGCTCGCAGGCGAAGGCGACGGCGGCCCCGGTGCGATCACCAAGGCCTTCGGCATCGACGAACTCGGCCTGCGCCAGACCGAAGGCGACACCCGCGAGACGGTGGTGTCGGTGGGCAAGCAACTCTCGAAACGGGTGTTCGTGGCCTACGAGCAGAACCTCGCGACGAGCGCGGGCAGCTTCCAGGTCACCTACCGCATCGCGCAACGCTTCGTGATGCGCCTGCAATCCGGCCTCGACCGCTCCATCGACCTCATTGGCACCTGGCGTTGGGAGTGATGTTGGCCCCCCAGTCGCTTCGCTCCTGCCCCCAAGGGGCGCCACCCTGAGGACCGGCAGAGCCGGATCCTCGGGCGTTGCTCGATCAGTCGCGTGCTGCGCTCGCTCCGCACCAGCGAAGCGCGGTGCCCATCAAGCCACGCCCCGGGGAACCGGCTTTGCCGGGCCCCA
>DASWSY010000467.1:0-8669 GCA_036402415.1 Rhizobacter sp.
ACGGGGCAGGCCAAGCTCGCCACCGGCATCGGCTTCTTCGACCACATGCTCGACCAGATCGCCCGCCACGGCCTGATCGACCTCGACGTCGACGCCCGAGTCCCGGGCGGCGTGGATCACCGCCTGCGACACCGAGCGCAGGTTGCCGCTGCCGTGGTCGACGACCACCACCGTGCGCTTCATGTCAGAGACTGCCTTTGGTGGACGGGATCACGCCGGAGGCGCGTGGATCGATTTCCAAGGCCATGCGCAGGGCCCGCGCGAAGGCCTTGAAGATGGTTTCGCACTGGTGGTGGGCGTTGTCGCCCTCCAGGTTGTCGATGTGCAGCGTGACGCCGGCGTGGTTCGAGAAGCCCTGGAAGAACTCGTAGGCGAGCTGCGTGTCGAACGCGCCGATCATGCCGCTCTTGAAGTCGACGCGCATGTGCAGCCCCGGGCGGCCCGAGAAGTCGATCACCACGCGCGACAGCGCCTCGTCGAGCGGCACGTAGGCATGGCCGTAGCGGCGCAGGCCCTTCTTGTCGCCCACTGCCTTGGCGACCGCCTGGCCGAGCGTGATGCCCACGTCTTCCACCGTGTGGTGGCCGTCGATGTGCAGGTCGCCCTTGGCGTCGATGTCGAGGTCGATCAGGCCGTGGCGGGCGATCTGGTCGAGCATGTGGTCGAAGAAGCCGATGCCGGTGGCGAGCTTGGCCTGCCCCGTGCCGTCGAGGTTGACCACGACGCGGATCTGCGTCTCGTTGGTGTTGCGGGTGACGTCTGCGGTACGCGTGGTCATGACAGGCTGGCTTTCATGGCGTCGATCATCTGGTCATTTTCCTCGGGCGTGCCCACTGTCAGGCGCAGGCAGTTGTCCAGCAGAGGATGCATCCTGGCGACGTTCTTCACCAGCACCTTGCGTGCCTTCATCGCGGCGAAGAGCGCGGCGGCGTCGGGCACGCGGGTGAGGATCATGTTGGCTTCGCTCGGGTAGAGCGTGACGCCAGGCATGCCCGACAGCGCGGCCGTCAACCGTGAGCGCTCGCTGCGCAAGACGGCCGCCTGTCGCCCGAACTCGTCGCCATGCTCCAGTGCGAAGAGCGCGGCCTCGGCGTTGAGCACGCTCACGTTGTAGGGCGGGCGCACCTTGTCGACCTGCTCGATCAACGCCTTCGGCCCGAGCATGTAGCCCAGGCGGATGCCGGCGAGGCCGAACTTGCTGAGGGTGCGCATCACCAGCACATGCTCGTGCTTCGTCACGCGGTCGATGTAGCTGCGCGAGGCAAACGGCTGGTAGGCCTCGTCGAGCACCACCAGACCGGGAGCCGCCTCGACGATGCGCTCGAGGATGGCGTCGTCGAAAAGGTTGGCCGTCGGGTTGTTGGGATAGGCGATGTAGACCAGGGCCGGATGGTGCTCGGCCATCGCGGCCAGCATCGCGGCCTCGTCGAGCTCGAAATCGGCCCTGAGCGGCACGCCGACGAAGCGCAGGCCCTGGAGCCTGGCCGACATCTCGTACATCACGAAGCCCGGCATCGGCGCCACGATGCTGGCACCCGGCACGTCGCAGGCCATCGCGAGCAGGCTGATCAGTTCGTCGGAGCCGTTGCCGAGCATGAGGCCGAAGCCCTCCGGCAGGCCCACGTGCTTCGCCAGCGCGGCACGCAAGTCGTCGATGCGCGAGCCGGGGTAGCGGTTGATCGCCACCTCGGCCAGGCGCTCGCCCAGGGCCTGGCGCAGGGCCGGCGGCAGGCGGAACGGGTTTTCCATCGCGTCGAGCTTGACCATGCCCGCGCTCGGCTGGATGGCGTAGCCGTGCATGGACTGCACGTCCTGGCGGATGACGCGCGCGATGACGGCATCGAGCTTGGCGCTCATGGCGCTGGCCGCTTGAGCCGCATTTCCGCGGCCTGGGCGTGGGCCTGCAGGCCTTCGCCATAGGCCAGTTCGGCCGCGATCAAACCGAGCGTCTGGGCCCCCGCCTCGCTCACCTCGATGAGGCTGCTGCGCTTCTGGAAGTCGTACACCCCCAAGGGCGACGAGAAGCGCGCCGTGCCCGAGGTGGGCAGCACATGGTTCGGCCCGGCGCAGTAGTCGCCCAGGCTCTCGCTCGTGAACGCGCCCATGAAGATGGCGCCGGCGTGCTTGAGCAGCGGCTCCCATTTGCCGGGCTCGCGTGAGCTCACTTCCAGGTGCTCGGGCGCGATGCGGTTGCTGATGGCGCAGGCCTCTTCCATCGAGCGGGTGTGGATCAGCGCGCCGCGACCTTCGAGCGAGGCGCGGATCACGTCGCGACGCGGCATGCCGGGCAGCAGGCGGTCGATCTCGGCCTTCACCCGGGCTATGTAGCCGGCGTCGGGGCACAGCAGGATGCTCTGCGCCAGCTCGTCGTGCTCGGCCTGGCTGAAGAGGTCCATCGCCACCCAGTCGGGCGGCGTCGAGCCGTCGGCCAGCACCAGGATCTCGCTCGGGCCGGCGATCATGTCGATGCCCACCTTGCCGAATACACGGCGCTTGGCGCTCGCGACATAGGCATTGCCGGGGCCGGTGATCTTGTCGACGGCCGGGATGGTGGTCGTGCCGTAGGCCAGCGCCCCGACGGCCTGAGCGCCACCGATCGTGAACACCCGGTCCACACCGGCCACGGCCGCAGCCGCCAGCACCAGCGTGTTGCGCTCGCCCTTGCCACCCGACGCGCCGGAGCCACCGGTGGCGATGCTGCCCTTCACCGGCGTCGGCACGACCATGATGATTTCGCCGACCCCAGCCACCTTGGCGGGGATCGCGTTCATCAGGATGCTCGACGGATAGGCCGCCTTGCCGCCCGGCACGTAGATGCCCACGCGGTCGAGCGGCGTGACCTTCTGCCCGAGCAGCGTGCCGTCGGCGTCGCGGTAGCTCCATGAGCGGCCGCAGGCGTCGAGCTGGCGCTGGTGGTAGTCGCGCACACGCTCGGCGGCGGCCTGCAGGGCCTCGCGCTGCTTCGGCGTGATGGCGGCGAGCGCCGCTTCGAGTTCGGCACGGGGGATTTCGAGCGCGGTCACCGACTCGGCGGCCAGGCCGTCGAAGCGCTGCGTGTACTCGAGCACCGCCGCATCGCCGCGCTTCTGCACATCGGCGAGGATCGCCGCCACCCGCTCCTCGATCGCATGGTCGGTCTCGGCCGACCAGTGCAGCACGCGCTGGAATTCGGCTTCGAAATCGGCGGCGGTCGTGGCGAGCTGGCGGACGTTGACGCTCATGATGGGACTTACTCTGGAATGGCCGACGCGATCGCGTCGAGGATCTGGCGGAGGGGCTCGCGCTTGGTCTTGAGCGCAGCCTGGTTGACCACCAGCCGGGCGGAAATCTGCATGATCTGCTCGACCTCAACCAGGTGGTTGGCCTTCAGCGTCGAGCCCGTCGACACGAGGTCGACGATGGCATCGGCCAGGCCCGTGAGCGGCGCAAGCTCCATCGAGCCGTAGAGCTTGATCACGTCGACGTGCACGCCCTTGTCGGCAAAGAAATCGCGCGCACAGCTGGTGTACTTGGTCGCGACGCGGATGCGCGAGCCCTGCTTCACCGCCGCTTCGTAGTCGAAGTCGTCGCGCGTGGCCACGCTCATGCGGCACTTGGCGATCTTCAGATCCAGCGGCTGGTACAGGCCCTGGCCGCCGTGCTCGAGCAGCACGTCCTTGCCGGCCACGCCGAGGTCGGCGCCGCCGTATTGCACGTAGGTGGGCACGTCGGTGGCGCGCACCAGCACCACGCGCACCTCGGGCTTCGTCGTGCCGATGATGAGCTTGCGCGACTTCTCCGGGTCTTCGAGCACCTCGATGCCCGCCGCCTTCAGCAGCGGCAGCGTCTCTTCGAAGATGCGGCCCTTGGACAGAGCAAGAGTAATCATTTGATTCGCTGGATGTCCGCGCCAATGCCGCGCAGCTTGGTTTCCATCTGGTCGTAGCCACGGTCCAGGTGGTAGATGCGGTCGACGACCGTTTCCCCGTCGGCCACGAGCCCGGCGATCACGAGGCTGGCCGAGGCGCGCAGGTCGGTCGCCATCACGGTCGCGCCCGAGAGCTTGGGCACGCCCTGCACCACCGCCGTGTGGCCGTCGACCTCGATCTTCGCGCCCAGGCGCACGAGTTCGTTCACGTGCATGTAGCGGTTCTCGAAGATGGTCTCGGTGATGCGGGCCGTGCCCTCGGCAATGCAGTCGAGTGCCATGAACTGCGCCTGCATGTCGGTCGGGAAGGCGGGGTACTCGCTGGTGCGGAAGCCCACGGCGCGCAGGCGCTTGTCGTTCTTCACGCGGATCCAGTCGGCGCCCGATTCGATGGCCGCACCGGCGTCGCGCAGCTTGTCGATCACCGCGTCGAGGTGATCGGCGCGCGCGCGGCGCAGCGTCACGTCGCCACCGGCGGCGGCCACGGCGCAGAGGAAGGTGCCGGCCTCGATGCGGTCGGGCACGATGCGGTGGCTCACCCCGCCGAGCCGATCGACGCCCTGGATGCGGATCTTGCTCGTGCCGTGGCCTTCGATCTTGGCGCCCATCCTGATGAGCATCTCGGCGAGATCCGGAATCTCGGGCTCCTGCGCCGCGTTCTCCAGCACCGTCTCGCCCTCGGCCAGCACGGCGGCCATCATGAGGTTCTCGGTGCCGGTGACGGTGACCATGTCGGTCGTGATGCGCGCGCCCTTCAGGCGCTTGGTGCGCGCGTGGATGTAGCCGTGTTCCACCGTGATCTCGGCGCCCATGGCCTGCATGCCCTTGATGTGCTGGTCGACCGGGCGCGAGCCGATGGCGCAGCCGCCGGGCAGCGACACCTTGGCCTCGCCGAAGCGCGCCAGCAGGGGCCCGAGCACCAGGATCGATGCGCGCATGGTCTTCACCAGGTCGTAGGTCGCCTCACGGGACGTCACGTTCGAGGCGTTGATGGCCACCGTGTCGGGCTGCGATTCGCTGCGCTCGGCCTGCACGCCCATCATGCGCAGCAGCTTGAGCGTGGTGTTCACGTCCTGCAAGCGCGGCACGTTGGTGAGTGTGACCGGTTCGGCGGTCAGCAGTGCCGCGCAGAGCTCGGGCAAGGCAGCGTTCTTCGCGCCCGAGATCACCACCTCGCCCTGGAGTTGGCGGCCGCCTTTGATGAGGAGTTTGTCCATGTGGGGCTTTCAGCCGCCATGTCCACCTCGGCTCACGAACCCGCTGGCACAGGCCCGCCAGCCGCAGTGAACACTGCGGCGGGATTCAATGGTGGTGGTTGGAGGCCGACGAGGCGTTGGAAGCCCACTCGGCCGGGGTCAGCGTCTTCATGGACAGCGCGTGGATTTGCTCGCGCATTCTATCGCCCAGGGCCTGGTAGACCCGCTGGTGGCGCGCCACGCGGCTCTTGCCCTGGAATTCGGCCGAGACGATGGTCGCGAAGAAGTGGCGCCCGTCGCCCTCCACCTGCAGGTGGTCGCAGGCGAGGCCTTGCGCGATGTAGCGCTCGACGTCGGCGGGGGTGGGATCGGCCATGAGGGTGCGGATTATCGCCTCAGGACCTGATCTTGTAGCCGATGCGCAGCAAATGCAGGCACAGCGCGCAGACGACCAGCAGGCTGGAACCGACGATGAGCAGGCTGATCCAGGGCGAGACGTCGCTCACCCCGAAGAAGCCATGCCGGAAGCCGTCGACCATGTAGAAGAACGGGTTCAGGTGGCTCACGCCCTGCCAGAAGCCGGGCAGCGACTTGATCGAATAGAACACGCCTGACAGCATGGTCATGGGCATGACGATGAAGTTCTGGAAGGCCGCGATCTGGTCGAACTTCTCGGCCCAGAGCCCGGCCACCAGGCCCAGCGCGCCCATCATCGCGGCGCCGCAGAGCGTGAAGACGACGATCCACAGCGGGTTGGCGACCGGCGGGGGCGCGAACCAGACGGTCACCAGCAGCACGCCCAGGCCCACGGCCACGCCGCGGATGACGGACGCTCCCACGTAGGCCACGAACCAGGCCCAATGGCTGAGCGGCGTCACGAGCAGGAAGACGAGGTTGCCGGTGATCTTGCTCTGGATCAGCGAGGAGCTGCTGTTGGCGAACGCGTTCTGCAGCACGCTCATCATCACGAGGCCGGGGATCAGGAAGCTCGTGTAGCCGACCTCACCGAACACCGTGACGCGGCCTTCGAGCACGTGGCCAAAGATCAGCAGGTAGAGCACCGCGGTGAGCACCGGCGCGGCCACCGTCTGCACGCTCACCTTGTAGAAGCGCAGCATCTCCTTGTAGAGCAGCGTGCGCGCGCCTTCCAACACGATCTTCATACCGCCACCCTCACCTGGTCGACCGACCTCGGCGCGTCTTGCATGATCTCCAGGAACACGTCTTCGAGGTCCGCGCGGCCGATCTCCAGGTCCTCGGGCTGGCAACCGTGGGCGCGGAGGATGCCGAGCACGCGCTCCACTTCCGCCGTGTCGTGCGCCGTGACCTGCACGATGCGGCCGGTCACACGCGCATGCGAGGCTAGCTCCGGCGGCAGGGCCTGGTCCATCTTGAAACGCATCATCGTGCTGGCCGTGCCGGCAAGCAGCGCCGAGGTGCGGTCGAGTGCCACCACCCGGCCGAGCTTCAGCATCGCGATACGGTTGCACAGCGCCTCGGCTTCTTCCAGGTAATGGGTGGTGAGCAGCACCGTGTGCCCCGCCTTGTTCAGGCGTGCGATGAACTGCCACAGCGTCTGGCGCAGCTCCACGTCCACGCCCGCGGTCGGCTCGTCGAGCACGATCACCGGCGGCCGGTGCACCAGCGCCTGCGCCACCAGCACACGCCGCTTCATGCCGCCCGAGAGCTGGCGCATGTTGGCGTCGGCCTTGTCGGCCAGGCCCAGGCCCTGCAGCAGCTCGTCGATCCAGGCGTCGTTGTTCCTGACACCGAAGTAGCCGCTCTGGATGCGCAGGGTCTCGCGCACGCTGAAGAAGGGGTCGAACACCAGCTCCTGCGGCACGATGCCCAGCGCCTTGCGCGCGGCGGCAAAGTCGGCCACCACGTCGTGGCCGAGCACCGAGACACTGCCGCCGCTGGCCCTTGACAGGCCGGCGAGGACGCTGATGAGGGTGGTCTTGCCCGCGCCGTTGGGGCCGAGCAGGCCGAAGAACTCGCCGGGCTCGATGTTGAAGCTCACCCCGTCGAGGGCCCTGAGCTGGCGGCCGGCGGTGTTGTAGACCTTGCTGACGTTCTGGAACGAGACGGCGGACATGAGGGCGCGGATTGTAGGCAGGCGGCTCTTTTCTCGCTGGCGACGGCCCACCGACACCCCGCCCGGTGCTAGATTCGCCGGCACCCCAGAGCCGAAGAGCAGAGCCGACGAGACATGGCCCCTCCCCCGAAGAAACCGCGGCGCACGGCCGAGCGCATCCTCGAAGTGACGCTGGAGCTGTTCAACCGCTTCGGCGAGCCCAATGTCTCCACCACGCTGATCTCGGCCGAGCTCAACATCAGCCCCGGCAACCTCTACTACCACTACCCCGCCAAGGACGAGCTGATCAACGCGCTCTTCGGCCGCTACGAGGAAGCGCTCACGCAGCTCCTGCATGCCGCCGACGACGTGCGCAACGTGGAAGACGCCTGGCTCTTCTTCCACATGCTCTTCGAGCTGATCTGGCGCTACCGCTTCCTCTACCGCGACCTCAACGACCTCTTGAGCAAGAACCGCAAGCTGGAAACGCACTTCCAGGCGGTGCTCAAGAACAAGACCCACGCCGTGAAGGCGGTGCTCGACGGCCTCTCGCGCGGCAACGCGATCAAGCTCGACAGCCGCGCCGCCGATCCCACCGCCACCGCCATGGTGGTCGTGCTCACCTACTGGCTCAGCTACGAGTACGTGCGCGACCCGCGCCACGCCCTCGAGCCCGACAGCGCCGGCCCCGCCCTGCTGCGCGGTGCCTTCCATGTGCTGAGCCTCTTGATGCCTTACCTCGAACCCGGCCAGCGCGAGCACCTGCTCGGCCTGGTGGGCCCTTATCAAAAGCCCTGACAGGAGACGCCTCATGGCCAAGTGGACCGCCTTCCCCTACGACGCCGCCGAGTACACCTACGACACGGCCACGCTGAAGAAGAAGTGGGCGCGCCTGCATGCCGGCGACGCCGAGCCCCTGCCGAAGGATGACAAGGTGCTGGCCGCCTGGGCGCTGTACCACGCGGGCGAGTTCCAGAAGGCGGTCGAGGCCGGGCTCAAGGCAGGCGGTGGTGGCATCGCCGTTGCCAACAAGGCCCAGTGCATCTACGCCAACTACCTGGAAAAAAGCGAGAAGACCAAGCTCGCGCTCTTCCTCGAAGCGGCCGAGCGCGCCGAGGCGCAGATGGCCGAAGACCCGAAGAACCCCAACGCCTGCTACCTCGCCGCCTACGCCATCGGCCGCTACAGCCAGGGCATCAGCGTCGCCAAGGCGCTCACCCAGGGCCTGGGGGCCAAGGTCAAGGGCGCGCTCGAGACCGCCATCAAGCTGCAACCCAAGCACGCCGACGCCCACATCGCCCTCGGCACCTTCCACGCCGAGGTCATCGACAAGGTCGGCTCGCTGCTCGCGCGCACGCAGGGCGCGAGCAAGGACGCCGGCCTCGCCGCCTTCAAGACCGCACTCAAGCTCAACCCCGCCTCGGCCATCGCGCGTGTCGAATACGCCAACGGCCTCGTGATGCTCGAAGGCGACAAGAAGATGAAGGAAGCC